>DATLUU010000030.1:0-10881 GCA_035577885.1 Verrucomicrobiia bacterium | reverse complement strand
CTTGATGAGCCCGAGCGTGTGCACGAACGCGGGCGGCAACGGCCGGCCGGAGATGGGGAAGTTCTCCACCGCCCGCTGGGTCTGAGGGCCCCACAGCGCCTCAGCGGGCACCTGCATCTCGCCGAGGCTGTCCTTCTCGATACGCACGTCTGGCATGGCGGATCCTTTCGCGAAAACACGGGTCATTCACACCGTGAATCTATCGCAGGCGCTGGCGCGCGCGTAGTCAGCGGCGCCGAACGTCGTTCGGCCACGCATCGCGGCACGGGCCGCGGCCTCAATCGTCGCTCGGCGAGTCCTCGAAGATCTCGATCGCGTGCGTGACCGGGAGGTCGGGCCGCAGGCAGTGCGACACCGAGCAGTACTTCTCCAGCGAAAGGTTCAGCGCCTCCTCGGCGGCCTTGCGCTTCAAGCCACGGCCGGTGAGCCGGTGCACGCAGTGGATGGACAGGTACCGCCGCGGGTGGTCCGTGGCGCGCTCGCCGGACATGCTCACTTCATAGGCGGTGAGCACCTGGCGTTTCTTGCGCAGGATCTCCACCACGTCCATGGCGCTGCACGCGACGATCGAGGCGAGCAGCGCCTGGACCGGGTTCGCCTGCGTGGCGCCCCTGCTCGAGTCGAGGACCAGCGCACGCTCGCCGATCTTCGCGGAGAACCTCAGCCCGTCGCCCGCCACGGTCTCGAGCCGGAGCACGCCCTCCTCCTTCATGCGCGGGGCGCTGTCTCGGGTCGCGGCTCGGCCTGTGCAGCCGGCGTCGATGGCGCACGTTCGGCCGCGTCGGCGGCATCGCCCGCGGACGCCGGAGCGTCCGCGAGCGCCAGGTTCAGCTCGTCGTCGCTCAGGACGGCGCGGCGGTTCAGGATCTGCGACGTGTCGTGCTCGAACCAGAGGTGGGTGAGGTGATCGATCCCGACCTCGATCTGCTTCCGGAACCCCACCATCTTCACCAGGTAGGCGCCGGCCCACATCAGCCACGCCAGCTTGCCGCTCATGGGAATGCCGAAGAGGTCCAGCACCGAGCTGTGCTTGCCGAGCGAGATGATGTAGCCGGCGTCGTGGAACGCGAACGGCTTCGGCGGCTTCCCCTCGGCACGGCGGACGAGGGACTCGCCGACGTGCGTACCCATGGCGATCGACGTCTGCGAGAGCTGCGGCTGCATGCGGCCGTCGGCCCTGAGCGAGGCGGCGCAGTCGCCGATCACGTACACGTCCTCCACCGCCGAGCCGTCGGGCCGCAGCGCGCGGAGCTGCCCGTCCACGATCACGCGGCCGTCGCTGTGGAATTGGAACGGCAGCCGGCGCACCAGGTCGGGCGGCGTCACGCCGGCGGTCCAGATGCAGGTGAACGCCTCGAGCGTGCGCCCGTCCTTGAGCGTCACCGCGTGCGGGTCGACGCGGGTGACGAGCGCGCGCAGCTCGACGCGCACGCCGCGCCTGCGCAGGAAGCGCAGCACGTATTCCGAGTGCGCCGGGCGCGCCGCCGGCACGAGGCGCTCCCCACCCTCGAGCACGGTCACGCTCAGGTGCGAGTCGGTGAGCGACGGGTAGCGCGGCAGGAGCGTCTCCCGCGCCATTTCGATGAGCTCGGCGGCGACCTCGACGCCGGTCACCCCGCCGCCCGCGATCACGAACGACAGCAGCCGCCGGCGCTGGTCGTCCGAGCGCGCCTGCTCGGCCATCTCGAACAGCTCGACCACGCGCGCGCGCAGCGTCATGGCGTCGACGATGGTCTTGAACGGCCGCGCGTTCGCCGGCGCGCCGGGCACGCCGTACCAGTTGGTGACGCTGCCCACCGCGATCACCAGCGTGTCGTACGGCTCGCTGAGACCATTGTGGAGCTGGACACACTTCTTCTCGAGGTCGATGGCGATGACCTTGTTCTTGATGAAGCGGATCCGCCGGTGGCGAGCCATCTCGCGGAGCGGGTAGACGATGTGTCGCGTTTCCACCGCGCCCACCGCGATCGCGGGCAGCAGCGGGTTGAACTGGAAGAAGTTCTCCTTGTCGATCAGGAGCGCGTCCCAGTAGCCGCGTGCCGCGTGCGAGCGCGCGATCGAGCGCGCCACGTCGAGCCCGCCGAACCCGCCGCCAAGGATGAGCAGACGATGTCCCGCCATGCCGGCATGGTAGCCTTCCGAACATGCTCCCGCACGCGCCTGCCCCTCGCGTCTCCGTGCTGCTCCCGGTGCGCGACGCGGCGCCGTGGCTCGCGAGCGCGCTCGCCTCGCTGGCGCGCCAGACGCTCGCGGATCACGAGGTGATCGCGATCGACGACGGCTCGAGCGACGGCTCGGGCGACATCCTCGAACGGGCGGCCCGCCGCGACCCCCGGCTCGTCGTCCACCACACATCGGCCCGCGGGCTGCCCGCGGCGCTGGGGCTCGCGCTGTCGCTGGCGCGCGCGCCGTGGGTGGCGCGCCAGGACGCCGACGATCTCTCGCATCGGACACGACTTTCACGACAGCTCGAGTGGCTCGAGGCGAATCCCGGAGTGGACGTGCTCGGCGCCCGGCTACGGCTTTTCCCTGCGCACGCCGTAGGGGCGGGCATGCGGCGCTGGGCCGCGTGGCACAACGCGCTTCTCACCCACGAGTCCATGCGCCGCGAGCTCCTGATCGACAGTCCGCTCGCGCACGGCACCATGGTCGCCCGGCGAGCGGTGCTCGAGGCGGCCGGCGGCTGGCACGAGCGCGGCTGGGCGGAGGACCTGGACTTGTGGATGAGGTTGTTCACACACGGTGCTCGGTTCGCGAAGCTGCCCGCGGTGCTCTATGGCTGGCGTCAGCATCGCACCAGCGCCACGCGCACCGATCCCCGATATTCGCGGGAACGATTCATGTCCCTCAAATCCGCGGCGTTGGATTCGGGCCTGCTCCGGGGCGGTGTGAAAGCCACATTGGTCGGGGTGGGAAGCAGCCTATCGCGTTGGTACGAAACGCTCGGGCCGCGGGTCGAGCGCCGTGTCGAGATACCGGGACCCCACGCCCAAGTGGTATCGACATTGCGCCCGCCGCTGGTCCTGGCGGTCATGGCACCGGTGGCTCGCGAACGCTGGCGGGCCGTTCTCGGCGATCGGGGACTGCGCGAGCTGTCCGACTTCGTATTCGTGGCCTGAGCCCGTACACGTGTATTACGTGATTCCCGATTGACAGGCGCAGCGCCGCCCGCTATGCCTCTGTTACACGTGGCCATGCATCACCCCGCGGATGCATGCCTCTCAACTCGGAGGAAGCATGGCTAGGCGCGCAAGGAAGACATACACCGCCCAAAAGAGGTCCGAGATCCTCGCGGCCGCGCAGCGAGAGAACCTGACCGCGAACGACGTCAAGAAGAAATTCGGCGTCACTCCGGTCACCTACTACTCCTGGCGCAAGAAGGAAGGCCTGGTCGGGCGTCGTGGACGGCGTCCGAGCCTGCTCACGCAGGCCGGGGGCGGCGGCAACGTGGCGGTGCAGTTGCGCGCCGGCGTGCAGGCGAAAGTGCGCGCGATGATGCCTCACATCGTGCGCGAGGAAGTGACGAACTACCTCAACGCGCTGTTCGCATCCAACCGGCGGCCCGGACGCCCGCGCAAGCTGCTCTAACCGCGGCGGATTCCCGACCCACACGTGAGCGGGCGCGAGGCCTCGAGCCTCGCGCTCGTTGTGTTGATAGGCTAGCGTCCGCGGCGTGACCGCACCCCGACCCGCGCGTGCGTGGTTGCTGGTATGCGCCGCATCGCTCGCCTGCTCGCTCGCGATCGCGCTCGCGTTCCCGCTCGTCGACCCCGACGAGGGCCGGAACGCCGAGGTGGCGGCGGAGATGGCCGCGGGTGGCGACGCCGTGGTGCCCCACTTGGCGGGCGTGCCCTACCTGGACAAGCCACCCGGGCTGTTCGCGCTCTCGGCGCTCGCGATCCGCGCGTTCGGCAACCACCCGTTCGCGGCGCGCTTGCCGTCGATGCTCGCCGCGCTGGCGACGCTGCTGCTGCTCGCGCGCGCGGCGCGAACACTCGAGGGCGACGATCATGCCTGGCGCACGATGGCGCTGTTCGCCGCGGCGCCGCTCGCCGCGGTGCTCTCGGCCTACGTCATCTTCGACATGCCGCTCACGGCGTGCGTGACCGCGGTGTGGACGCTGGGGGCGATCGAGCTGGAGCGCGGCCCCTCGCCGGGGCGCCGCGCGGCCATGGCGCTCGCGGTCGCGGCGGGCGTGCTCGTGAAAGGTCCGGTGATGCTGGCCTGGGCCCTCGGCGGCTCGGCGACCGCGGCGCTGCTGCTCAAGGACCGCGCCCCGCTCCGCTGGCTCGCGTGGGCGCCCGGCTGGCTCCTGGCGCTCGGGCCGCCCGCCGTGTGGTTCGCGCTCGCGCTCCGGCGCCATCCCGAGTACGCGCACTACGCGTTCCTCGAGGAATCCTGGGAGCGAATGACCACGCGCTCGTTCGCTCGCGAGCAGCCGTGGTGGTTCGTGCCCGTGGTGTTCGTGGGCGGCGCGCTGCCGTGGTCGCTGCTGACGCCGTGGCGCGCGCCGGCGAGCCGCGCCGCGCGGCTCGCCGCGGCGTACGTGCTCTTCGCCGCCGTGTTCTTCTCGCTCTCGCATTCGAAGCTCGTCACCTACCTCCTGCCCGCGTTCCCCGCGCTCGCGTGGTGGGCCGCCGAATGCTGGCGCGGGGGCGGGCGGCCGCGCTGGGCGTTCGCCGTCGTGCTGCTGGCGACGCCGGTGTTGATCGCCGCCTCCTGGCCCGTGCTTCAGCGCCAGGCTCGCGCGGCCTCGGGCGCTCCGCTCGCGCGCGCGCTCGCCCGGGCGGGCGTCGCCTCGGTGCGCTACGAGGACTGCTATAGTCCCGGGACGGACTACCTGCTCGCGTGCCCGTCCACCGTGGTCTCCGCGACCGGCCACCCGCTCACGAGCAACTACGCCGTGCGCTATCGGGACACCCTCCGGCAGCGTGGACAGTGGCCACTCGTGGACTCGCCCACGCAGGCGCCGGCCGCGGACGCCATCGTGCGCGAGGTGCGGCACGCGGGCGAGCCGCCCGCCGGCGCACGCGAGATCTTCCGCGATACCCGATTCATCGCCTGGCGCATCGCACCTCGCTGACGCCGGGCGCAACGAGGAGGTTCCCCAGTCGATGTGCGGCATCGCCGGATTGGTGGCCCCGGACCTGGGCGGCGCCGAGCGCCTGGAGCTGGTGCGCGGCATGGTGGCGCGCCTGCGCCATCGCGGCCCCTCGGGCGAGGCGCTCTGGGACGGCGGCGACTGCGCCCTGGGGATCGCGCGGCTGGCGATCGTCGCCCCGCGCGAGCCCGCGCGCGTGCTGGAGAACGAGACCGGCGACGTGGTGGGCGTGGCGAACGGCGAGCTCTACAACCACCGCGCCCTCGAGCGCGAGCTGCTCGCGCACGGCCACCACTTCACGCCCGGACCCGATACGGCGCTCCTGCCCCACCTCTACGAGGACCGGGGCGAGGACTTCCCCGAGGCCCTGGACGGCATGTTCGCGGTGGCGCTCTGGGATCGCGCCGCACGCACGCTGACGCTGGCGCGCGACCGCGCCGGAGAGAAACCGCTGTTCCTGGCGGCGTCCGGGCGTCGATTCGCGTTCGCCTCTGAGCCGGCGGCGCTGCTGTCGCTGCCCTGGATCTCGCGCGAGCCCGCCGCCGCGTCGCTCGCGCGCTACCTCGTGCACGGTGGCTTCGCCGGCGAGGACTGCGCCTACGCCGCGCTCCGCCAGCTCGCGCCCGCCTCGGTGCTCGTGTACCGGGACGGCACCGAGCGAACGCGTCGCTACTGGCGGCCGTGGGACGCGCTGGTGCGCGGGCACGGCGCCCGCGTGGGTGCCGCACCCGACGCCGATGGCGGCGTCGCCGGCACCCGCGAGGCGCTCATGCGCGCGGTCACGCTGCGCGTGCCCGCCGAGGTGCCGTTCGGTGTGTTCCTCTCCGGCGGCATCGACTCGGGGCTCGTCGCCGTCCTCGCCGCGCGCGCCTGGGGACGGCCCTTCCCCACCTTCAGCCTGCGCCTCGCGCACCGTGGCTACGACGAGTCGCCGCTCGCACGGCGGGTCGCGCGCTCGATCCACTCCGAGCACCACGAGGTGGTGATGACGGAGCGCGAGGGCGAGCGCGCGTTCCACGACTGGGCCTCCGGCCTGGACCAGCCGCTCGGCGACCCGAGCGTGCTGCCGACGTGGTGGCTGGCGCGCACCGCCGCCGATTTCGTGCCGGTCGTGCTCACCGGCGAGGGCGGCGACGAGCTGTTCGCGGGTTATCCCACGTACCTGGGCCACCGCCACGCGGCGCTCGCCGACGGGCTGCCGCGGCCGGTCGCCAACCTGCTGCTGGCGCTCGCGCGCCGCCTGCGCCCGCGCCACCACCACGTCACGCTCGCGCACATGATCGAGCGGTTCGTGAGCGCCCGCGGGCTCGGGGCGTTCGATCGCCACCTCGCCTGGTTCGGCGCCGTGCGCCCGTCCGAGACCGCGGGGCTGCTCGCACCCGAGCTGCGCCACGCGCTCCCGTCCGATGCGGCCTCCGAGCACGCCCGCCACCTGGAGCGCGTGCTCGGCGACATGGAGCTGCTGGGCGATCACCCCGCCAACGGCGCCGGGCGGAAGGGCACCGTGCCGCTCGTCGCCTACCAGCTCCTCGACTTCGAGACCTACCTGCCCGGCGACCTCCTGACCAAGGTCGACCGCTGCACGATGGCGCACGGCGTGGAATCGCGCGCGCCGTTCCTGCAGGCGGCGCTCGTCGAGCATGCGCTCACGCTGCCCGAAAAGGCGCGACTGCGCGGGACCACCGGCAAGTGGGTGCTGCGCAAGGTCGCCGAGGACATGCTCCCGCCCGACCTCGTCACCCGCAGGAAGCAGGGCTTCTCGCCGCCGTTCTCGGCGTGGGCGCGCGGGCCGCTCCGCGGCGTGGTCGTGGACGCGCTCTCCCCGGCGCGCGTACGCGCGGCCGGCGTGCTCGACGCCGACGCGGTGCAGCGCCTGCTGCGCGAGCACCTGGATGGCCGCGAGGACCGCGGCCGCGCGCTCTGGGCCGTGCTCTCGCTCCAGTGCTGGGCGGAGCGCTGGGTGGCGAGCGCGGCGGCGCCGGCGGCGGACATCGCGCGGCCCGGCGCGAGCGCGGGCGTGGTCGCGGCCGCTCGGAGCTAGTTCTAGCGTCCGGGAACGCCGCGCGCTCGCGCGGCGTCCCCGGACGCATGGTCATCGGGTGAGCACCACGGCGCGGACCTGCTGGTCGCCCCCGGCCTTCACGTCCAGGAAATAGAGCCCGGGCGAGGCGCGCCTGCCGTCGTCGCGCGATCCGTCCCAGGTGATCGCCGACGTCCCCGAGCGCTGCTCGGCGAACAGGCTCCGCACCCGGCGTCCCGCCGCATCGACCACGAACGCGCTGACCTCACGCGCCGAGGGAAGCCCCAGCGTCGCCGTCATCGTGGTGTGGAACGGGTCGGGAGACGGCTGGCTCAGCAGAAGCCCCGCGAGCGGGTGGGGCTCCACCGCGGTCACGGGCACGTTCCAGATGTCCGTGGGCGCGATCTCGGTCACCGCGTTGCCGAACGGGATGAGGCCGAGCACGTCGCAGATCGTCCGCACCACCGTGTAGTGGCTGATGGTCTGCGTGCTGACGAAGTTGGCCTTCACCGCCGCTCCCGCGAACACGGTGAGGATGTGGTTCGCGCTGCTCTTGTCGTCCTCGTCCCAGGTGAGGATCACGAGCCCGCGCGGTCCCACCGCCGCGATCATCGCCGGCAGGTTGTTCGCGAGCCACGTGTCCCCGGTGCTGGTGGAGCAGTCGTGCATGTCGTCGCACATGTTCGGGGCCACGAACGCGAGCCCCGGCAGCGTGCCGGCCGCGATGTCGGCGGCGAGCTGGCTGTAGGGACACTCGCGCGCGTGGTTCAAGTTCGAGAAATCGGGGCAGGCGTGGTGCTTGCGACGATAGAGATTGTCGGTGCTGGAGCAGACCGTGCTCCCCACCGAGGGCAGGTTCTCGCAGTACGACTTCCAGCTCACGCCGGCCACCTCGCAGGCGCTGCCGAGGTTCGATGCCGAGAATGGCGACCCGGGCGGCGGGCAGTTGTCGTTCGTGATCGCGAGCGTGCTCGCAGCCCACAGCGCGAGGTAGTTCGGCTGCGAAGGATGCGACACCGCGTACGACTGCGAGAACGACGTGGAGTTCTGGATCAGGGTCGAGATGTAGGGAAGCGTGCGCACCTGGTCATAGCTGTGGTTCTCCATCACCACCAGGATCACGTGGTTCAGGATCGGCACGCCGTTCGCGGCGGCCGCGGCGGGTCGCGCCAGGGCAAGCGAGGCGAGAAGGCATGGGATGGCGCACCACGCCGGACGGGCAAGGCGTTCCAAGGGGGACTTCCTCATGTCGGCCAGGTGTGCGGCCGCCGGCGCCCGTCATGGATCACGCGATGGCCCATCGGGGAGATGGGAGAGATCGTCAGGAGGTTACCCGAGGGTGTCCACCCTACAAGTCAATTCGCGGGCTGAGTCAGTATCCGGGGTCGCGATTCGCGAACGTGGCGCCGCTAGCCAGCGGTCTCGCCGGCCTCGACGGCCAGCGGAAGCGCCTCGGGGTGGCGCGAGATCTGTGTCGCACACACGAATCCCACGATCACCAGCGCCGAGAGCGTGGCGAGCGCCGCCTCGAGCCCGGCGTGGTCGGCGAGGATCCCGATCGGGAACAGCAGGATCGCGCCCAGCCCCCACGCCGCACCCATCAGCAGGCTGGAGATGATCCCCGCGTGGCGCGGCGACAGCTCCTGGCCGAGCACGACGTTCACCGGCAGCGATGCCTGTAGCACGAGGTAGGCCACGAACAGCGCGCCCAGGTTGAACGGCGCGGGTAGGAGGAAGAACAGCGCGTAGAACGGTGCCGAGAGCCCGAACGACGACACGACCACCCGCCGGCCACCGAAGCGGGCGGCGAACCAGCCGCCGAGCAGGCCACCGAGCGCGCCGAGCGTGAGGTAGACGGTGGTGATCCAGCCGCCGCGCGTGACGCTGCCGCCCTGCGCGTGCACCCACAGCGGCAGGAACGTGGCGAAGCCCGCCGAGACCGCCGAGCGGCAGACCACGGCGAAGTAGATCATGGTCAGCGAGCGCGCGACCGGACGCAGCTCGCGGAACGGAGCGTGCGCGCGACGCGCCTGGGCGTGCGGGGCGACGCGGCGGAACCAGACGAGCAGCGCCAGGCTCATCACCAGTCCGGGGATCGCCGCGATCCACGTGCGCTCGAGCCCGAAGCGGTGGACGATCGCGATGGCGTACGCGGGCCCCAGTGCCCAGCCGAGCGTGCCCCCGGTCACCCACCACGACACCGCCAGTCCGCGGTGCGGGCTCGTCGAGCCCGCGAGCGCCGCCGTCTGCGGGTGGAACATGGCCACGCCCACGCCGCCGAGGACGAGCAGCGCGACCAGCACCTCGTAGCTCGGCGCCAGGCCCACCGAGGCCATGAACACGGCCGCGATCATCGGCCCGAACGCCACGAACCACGGCCGTCGCAGCCGGTCGGCGAGCATGCCGAACGGCGGCTGCAGGAACGAGCTGCTGAGGCTCGCCATCGCCGTCAGCCCGCCCACCATGGCGTAGTTCAGCCCCAGGCGCTGCGCCAGCAGCGGCAGCAGCGGCAGGAAGAAGCTCGAGTAGGCGTCGATGGTGAAGTGCCCCAGCGTGAGCACACCGAGGCGTCGGGTGAGGAATGCAGGGACACGGATACCCATCAGACGCTCGACTCTAACATGCAGCGAATGACGAAGCGCCCGGGTCGAGCGTTCGACCCGGGCGCGATACGGTCACGGAGAAGAGTGTTCGGCTAAGCGGCCTCTCTAGCCACGATCTGGTCGAAGCGACGGATGAAGTCCTCCGTGCGCATGGCCTCGGCGATCGCCGGCTCGAGCAGCACGCGAGCGGCCTGGAGCCGGTCGGCGCGCGCGCGATCCTCCATCTCGCCGAACAGCACCGTGCAGCCGGTGGCGCCGATGGTCGCGCACATGCCGCGCAGGCCATGGGCCTCGAACTCCACGCGGCGAAGGTCGTTCGCATCGAACGAGAACCGCAGTCGCTCGAGCCGGCCGGGGATGTCGATCATGTAGGTGTGGAGCAGCGACGAGCGCAGCGCCGGGAGCCCCATGCAGGCGGCCTCGAGCTGCTCGAGGTCGATCGCCGGGCCGGCGGGCAGCTCGGGCACGCCGTCGCTCTCGACCTCCGTGGGCTCGGTCGTGGCGACCGCGTCCGCGGTGGCTTGGACACCGTTCCCGGGCGCGTCGAAGTGCGCCGACACCACGGTGAGCTTGGGCGACGCGGCGGCGGGCACCTCGGGCTCGAACGCCCGCCCGTCGCGCGAGGTGTACTTCTCCACCAGCGTCGTCAGCAGCTCGAGGTTGATCGGCTTGCCGAGCACCACGTCCATGCCCGCGGCGGTGCAGCGATCGCGGTCGGCCTTGTGGTCGGCGTTGGCGGTGAGCCCGATGATCGGCGTGCGCCAGGCGCCGCGCTCGCGCGCGCGGATCGCCGACGTGGTGCGGCAGCCGTCCAGGTCGGGCATCTGCATGTCCATCAGGATCAGGTCCCAGCGCTCGCCCTCGGTGAGCTCGATGGCGCGGTGGCCGTTGTGCGCCACCTCGACGTTGTAGCCGACGCGGTGGAGCGCGCTCGTGGTCACGAGCTGGTTCACCGCGTCATCGTCGACGAGCAGGATGCGCAGCCGGCCGCGGCGCGCCTCGGCGAGCGAGTGCCGCGTCACGAGCGGCCGATCGGCGTGCGGCTGGTCGGCGAGACCCGGGTTCAGCACCTCGACCACGGCCTCATAGAGCTGCCCCGCATCGAGCGGCTTCATCAGGTAGCCGGCGAAGCCGAGCGACTTCACGCGGCCGCCGTC
>DATLUU010000029.1:0-9182 GCA_035577885.1 Verrucomicrobiia bacterium | reverse complement strand
TGCCCTCGAACAGCGCGCGCTTGGCGTCGCGCACGCGGTAGACGGCGTAGCCGGCGACGATCAGCGTGAGCATGGAGAGGAGCGGCCCCCGGTCGCCGTTCGGGCGTGGCGGGATGAACTCGAGCAGCAGGAGCAGGATCGCGCCCACGCTCAAGGCGATCACCGCGCCCAGCGCCCACCAGTCGACGGGCAGGAAGCTCGGTTGGGGGACGACGTTCACTTGGCCTCCGCGGCGACTTCCGCCTTCGCCGCCGCCTTGTGCCCGGCGAGCGCGGCGAACATGGGGCCGCTGGGCGCCGGAAGACCCGCCGCCGCGGCGCTCTGCTCGGCGCGCGCCCGCGTCATCTCCAGCGTGCGGTCGAGCGCGGGCTGCATGCGGTCCAGGAACGGCTGCGGCATCACACCCATCCAGAAGATCAGGAGCAGGAGCGGCGCGAACACCAGCCGCTCGCGGAACGTCAGGTCACCCAGGCGCTCGTTCTCCTCGTGCGTCACCGGGCCGAACACGACGCGCTGGAACATCCACAGCATGTAGCAGGCGGAGAGGATGACGCCGGTCGCCCCCACCGCGGCCCACGCGAACTTCGTCTTGAACGCCCCGAGCAGCACCAGGAACTCGCCCACGAACCCGTTCGTCCCCGGCAGGCCGATCGAGGACAGCATCACCACCAGGAACACGGCCGAGAACGCGGGCACCGCCTTCCACAGGCCGCCAAAGTCGGCGATCGCGCGCGTGTGCCTGCGCTCGTAGACCACGCCCACGAGGAGGAACAGTGCGCCCGTGGAGATGCCGTGGTTCAGCATCGTCATCATCGAGCCGGCGAAGCCCTGCGGGTTCAGCGCCATCAGCCCCAGCATGCAGAAGCCCATGTGGCTCACCGAGGAGTAGGCCACGAGCTTCTTCAGGTCGGGCTGCACCATGGCCACGACCGCGCCGTAGACGATGCCGACGATCGCGATCCACGCGATCCACGGCGCGCACACGAGCAGCGCGTTCGGGAACATGGGCATGGCGAAGCGGATGAAGCCGTACGAGCCCATCTTCAGCAGCACGGCGGCGAGGATGACCGAGCCGGCCGTCGGCGCCTCGACGTGGGCATCGGGCAGCCACGTGTGCACCGGCCACATCGGCACCTTGATCGCGAACGCGAACGCGAACGCGAGGAAGTACCAGAGCTGCGCCGAGGGCGCGATGGGCATGGCATAGAACGCGGCCAGCTCGAACGACGGCACGCCGCTGAACTGCCGCTGCGTGAAGTAGAGCGACAGGATCGCCACCAGCATCAGCACGCTGCCGGCCATGGTGTAGAGGAAGAACTTGACCGCGGCGTACACCCGCCGCTGCCCGCCCCACACCCCGATCAGCAGGTACATGGGGATGAGCATCGCTTCCCAGAACATGTAGAAGAGCAGCAGGTCGAGGCTGAAGAACGTGCCCAGCATGCCGGCTTCCAGCGCCAGCAGCAGCGCGTAGAACTCGCGCGGCCGCTTCTCCACCGCGGTCCACGCGGAGATCACGGAGACGAGCGTCATGAACGTGGTGAGGAGCGCCAGCAGCGCGCTCACACCGTCCACGCCCAGGTGGTAGTTGGCGCCGATCGACGGGATCCACGGCACCTTCTCCTCGAACTGGAACCCGGGTGCGCCCGGCACGAGCTTCGACCACAGCGGCAGCGACACCACGAACTCGATGGCGGCCGCGACCGTGCACCAGAAGCGCGCCGAGCGCTCGGCGCCGCGCGGCAGCACCGCGAGCACCGCCGCGGCGGCGAGCGGGAAGAACACCAGGAACGAGAGCCAGGGGATCGGGGCCAACGTCACCTCAGGAAGTGGAAGAAGAGCGCGATCACGCCGAGCGCGATCCACAGCGCGTAGGTGCCGACGAAGCCCGTCTGGAAGAGCTTCAGCATCCCCGAGCCCAGCTCGAGTGTGTAGCCGACGCCGTTCACGAGCCCGTCCACGACCACCGTGTCCCAGACGCGCCACAGCCACTGCGACGCGGCCATGAACGGCTGCACCACCCAGGCGTCGTAGATCTCGTCCACCCAGTACTTGTGCTCGAGCACGCGGTAGAGGCCGGCGAAGCGCTCGCGCAGCGAGGTGGCGAGGTCCGGGTTCTGGAGGTAGGCCTGGAACGCGGCGCCGATGCCGCCCAGCGCCACCAGCACCGAGACCAGGAGCAGGGCCCACTCGGCGCCGTGCGAGAGCTCGTGGTGCACCGGCACCACGTCGCCCGCCTCCATCACCGGCCGGAGCCAGCGCGCGAACGCGTGCCCGCCCTCCTGGAACGGGATGCCCACGTAGCCGCCCGCGAACGACAGCACCGCCAGCACCACGAGCGGCGCGATCATCGACGGCGGCGACTCGTGCAGGTGGTGCTCGGCCTCGTGCGAGAGCCGCGATGGGCCCCGGAACGTGAGCACGTAGAGCCGGGTCATGTAGAACGCGGTCAGCGCGGCGCCCACGATACCCACGGCCCAGATGCCGAAGTGCCCGCTCGCCCAGGCGTCGGCCAGGATCTCGTCCTTGCTGAAGAAGCCGGAGAAGAACGGCACGCCGGCGATCGCCAGCGTCGCCACCGCCATCGTCGCGTGCGTCCACGGCAGCCTGGGCGCGAGCCCGCCCATGTTCCGCATGTCCTGCTCGTCGGAGAGCGCGTGGATCACCGAGCCGGCGCCGAGGAACAGGAGCGCCTTGAAGAACGCGTGCGTCATGACGTGGAAGATGCCGGCGCCGAACGCGCCCACGCCGCAGGCCATGAACATGTAGCCGAGCTGGCTCACCGTGGAGTAGGCGAGCACACGCTTGATGTCGTTCTGCGCCAGCCCGATCGTCGCCGCCATCAGCGCCGTGGCGGCGCCGATCACGGCCACCACCTCCATCGACGCCGGCGCCAACTGGAACAGGATGTGGCTCCGCGCCAGCATGTACACGCCGGCCGTGACCATGGTCGCGGCATGGATCAGCGCCGAGACCGGCGTCGGGCCCTCCATGGCGTCCGGCAGCCAGGTGAAGAGCGGGATCTGCGCGCTCTTGCCGGTGGCGCCGAGGAACATGAGCAGGGTCGCGAGCGTGATCGCCGCCCCGCCGGCCGCGAACACGTGCGGCGCCGCCGCGAACACCTGGTCGAAGTTGAGCGACCCGGTGGCGGCGATGAGCATGAACGCGCCGAGCATGAACCCGAAGTCGCCGATGCGGTTGACGATGAACGCCTTCTTCCCCGCCTCGGCCGCGGACGGCCGCTCGTACCAGAACCCGATCAGCAGGTACGAGCAGAGCCCCACGCCCTCCCAGCCCACGAACAGCAGCAGGTAGTTGTCCGCGAGAACGAGCGTGAGCATCGCGAACATGAACAGGTTCAGGTAGAGGAAGAACCGCCGGAACGACGGATCGTGGCTCATGTAGCCGGTGGCGTAGACGTGGATCAGCGAGCCCACGCCGGTGACCACCAGCACCATGACCGCGGAGAGCGGGTCCAAGAGGAACGAGACGTCGGCGGAGAAGTCGCCGACGCGCATCCACGTCCAGCACGCCTCGACCACGTGCCGCTCGCCCTCGGGCAGCCCCGCCAGGTGCAGCACCGCGCGCAGCGCGAACCCGAACGCGACGATCACCGATCCGCAGGCGAGCACCGTGGTGCCGGCCTTGCCCAAGCGGTCGCCGATCAGGAGGTTCAAGAGCACGGCCGCGAGCGGCAGCGCCGGGATGATCCAGAGCCACGGCAGGTGCACTCGGTCAGCCCTTCAAGAGGTGGATCTCGTCCACGAACACGGTCTCCCGCAGTCGGAACAGGTGAACGATGATGGCGAGGCCGATCGCGACCTCGGCGGCGGCCACGGTCATGACGAAGAACACGAACACCTGCCCGTCGAGCGACCGCAGGTGGCTCGCGAACGCCACGAACGCCAGGTTCGCCGCGTTCAGCATCAGCTCGATCGACATGAAGATGACGAGCGCGTTGCGGCGGACGAGCACGCCGACGACGCCGATCGCGAACACCACTGCGGAGAGCGCGATCAGCCAGGAGAGCGGGATCATCGCGCGCCCCCTTCCACGGCTTCCGTCCGCCCCGCGCGCGAGCGGCCGCGGGCGATGACGATGACGCCGACCATGGCCACGAGCAGCAGGATCGACGTGACCTCGAACGGGAACAGGTAGCGCGAGTAGAGCACGCGGCCGATCGAGGCGACGTTGCCGCGCTCCACGTCGGGGAGCACCTCGTTCGCGGGGCCGAGTGCCCAGCCGCGCTTCAAGAGCACGCCGCCCGTGAGCAGCATCAGCGCGCCCACGAACCAGCCGATGCCGCGGCGGAGCGCGATCTGCAGGCCGGTCTCCACGTCGTGCTGCAGGTTGAGGTACATGATCACGAACAGGAACAAGACCATGATGGCGCCGGCGTAGACCACGATCTGCACCATGCCCAGGAACTCGGCCCGGAGCAGCAGGTAGATGCCGGCGAGCGAGCAGAACGCGAGCACGAGGAATAGAGCGCTCGTCACCGGGTTCTTGTGCAGGACGACCATGAGCGAGGTGACGACGAGCAGCGCCGCGAAGCCGAAGAACAGGACGGCGAGCATCACTGGCCCCCGCGGAAGAAGAGCCACACGGCGCCGATCAGGACGTTCCCGATCGCGGCGGGCAGCAGCACCTTCCAGCCGAGGCCCATGAGCTGGTCGTAGCGCAGGCGCGGGAACGTCCAGCGCACCCAGATGAAGAAGAACATCAGCGCGCCGAGCTTGACCAGGTACCACACCAGGCCCATCCACGGCGGCCCCTCGCTCAACCACCCCGCGGTGCCGAACATGAGCCCCGGCCCGTGCCAGCCGCCCAGGAACAGCGTCACCGCGATCGAGCTGATGACGATCATGTTCATGTACTCGCCGAGGAAGAACAGCGCCCACTTCATCGACGAGTACTCGGTGTGGAAGCCGGCCACCAGCTCGCCCTCGGCCTCGGGCAGGTCGAACGGCGCGCGGTTCGTCTCCGCGAACGCGGTGATGAGGAAGATCACGAACGGCAGCACCAGGTACCAGTGGAAGATGCCCCAGTTCGGGAGCGCGAGCGGCGTGCCCGGGATCGAGTACCAGCCGGACTGCGACTCGACGATGCCGACGAGCGACAGCGTGCCGGAGCGGAGCAGTACGGGGATCGTGGAGAGCCCCATCGCCAGCTCGTACGAGATCATCTGCGCCGACGACCTCAAGCCTCCGAGCAGTGCGTACTTGTTGTTCGACGACCAGCCGCCGAGCGTGATCGCGTACACGCCGAGGCTCGACATGGCGAGGAACAGCAGCAGCCCGACGTTGATGTCGGTGGCGACGAACATGGGCGGCGGCCCCATGGGGATCACCGAGAACGTCACCACGGCCGGGAACACCGCGAGGATGGGCGCGATGTGGAAGATGACCTTGTTGGCGCTCGCGGGCATGAACTCCTCCTTGAAGAGGAGCTTCAGCACGTCGGCGATGGGCTGGAGCAGGCCCAGCGGCCCGACCCGGTTGGGGCCGGTGCGCGCCTGGATGTGGCCGCAGATCTTCCGCTCGGCGTAGATGAGGTAGGAGACGACGCCGAGCATGCCGTTCAGGATGATCATCACCTTGACGAACGCCCACGTCGCCGTCTGCACGGCGGGAATGCTCCAGAGCGCGGCCATGCCCCTCGCCTACCGTTCCACCGTGGCGGGTGCCGCGGCGCGTTGGAGGTCCACGCGCAGGCCGGCACCCGAAGGCGCACCCAGGCGGTTCAGCTCCGCGCCGGCATAGGGCACGAACACGGCGCCCGCGGGCACCGAGTCGTCCAGCTCGAGCGGCAGGCTGAGCGTTCCGGCGGGACCGGTGAGCTCGACGCGGTCACCCGCGTCGAGGCCGAGCCGCGAAGCCTCGGCCGGGGACAGCCGTGCGCGCGGCGCGCCAGCGAGCTTGGAAAGCGTGCCCGAGCGCTTGGACAGGCTGCCGTCGGCGAACAGCGTGCCGCCGGCGAGCAGAGCCATCGCGCGCGGCTTCGCGGCCGACGCCTCCGCGGGTGGCGTCACCGCGACGATGCGCGGTGCGGCGGGCGCGCCCGAGGCCCAACCACCGTTCGGGAGCAGCGTCGCGTACGAAAGTCCGTTGTAGCCGGGCACGACGCGAGCGATCTCGCGGAACACGTCCTCGGCGGTGCGGTAGCGCCACTCGGCGCCCAGCGCGCGCGCCACCTCCTGGAAGACTTCCCAGTCGGGCTTGGAGCCCGGTCGCGGCGAGAGCGCGCGGTTCGAGCGCTGGAGGCGGAGCTCCGAGTCGAGCGTCGAGCCCTCCTTCTCGGCGAACGCCGCGACGGGGAACACGACGTGCGCGCGCGCCGCGGTGCGCGTGAGGAACAGCTCGTTCACGATCACCAGCTCGCAGCGCTCGAGCGCCTGCTCCACGAGCGCCCGGTCGGCTGCACTGGCGAGCAGATCGTCCGCCGCGATCCACAGCGCGCGCACCTTGCCCGCGGCGGCCGCGGCGAGGATGTCGCGGGTGGCCATCCCCTCACCCTGCGGCAGCCGACCGAACGGCTTCTCGAACGCGGCGCGACCCGCGGCGTCGGTGGCGGCGATGCCGCCCGGGAGCAGGTCGGGCGTGAGCCCCATCTCGATCGCACCGGCGCTGTCGTGGTGCGCCCCGAACGCCATCACGCTCGTCGACTCGGCCGTGATCGCGCCCAGCGCCCACGCCAGGTTCTCGATGGCCTGGAGCAGTGCCGCGGCCTGCGGGTGCTCGAGCACGCCGCGGCCGAAGAGCAGCGCCTTCCTCCCCGCCTCGCGCATGCGGCGCGCGGCGGCGTCGATCGCGGCCTGCGGCACGCCGGTCTCGCCACCCGCGGCGAGCGACGACCGGAGTGACTCGAGCGCGTGCGCCACGTCCGACGGTGTGCCTTCCGGCACGCCCAGCTCGAGCGCGGCGCGGGTCAGCGCCAGCACGAGCGAAAGCTCGGCGCCGGGCCTGACCGCGAGCCAGTCGCCCTTGAAACGCGGCCGCGCGAGCTTCACGCGCCGCGGGTGCGCCACCGTGACGTGGAGGTCGCGCTGGCGGAAGCCGCGTACGATCGCAGCCTGCGCGAACGGCGCCTCGCCCTGGAGGTCGTCGAACAGCACCAGCACTTCCTGGGCTTCGTGGATCGCGTCGAACGTGAGCGGCCGGCGGCCGGCGCCGATGGCGCGGCGCAGCGAGGCCCCCGGAACCGCGGCGGTCTGGCGCGTGCGCGCGTCCACGTGCGGCGTGCCGAGCACTCCGCGCGCGAGCTTCTGGAAGAGGTATTGCTCCTCGAGGTTCAGCTTCTCGCCGCCCAGGAACGCGATCGACTCGGGCCCGTGCGTGGCGGCGATGTCGCGGAGCCGCGCCGCCGCCCAGGCCACGGCCGCGTCACGCGTGGCCGGCTCGAGCGCGGCGCCGGTCTTCACCAGCGGCGTCGTCAGCCGGTCGGGAGCGTTCACCCAGTCGTGGCCGAAGCGGCCGCGCACGCACAGGTATTCCTGGTTCACGCCGCGGAACTCGGTGCCCCGGGCGCGCAGGATCTCCATGCCGCGCACGCCGAGCCGCACCGAGCAGCCGTTCGAGCACCACTCGCAGATGGTGATGTGCTGGCGCAGGTCCCAGGGCCGTGCCTTGAACCGATACGGGAGCGCGGTGAGCGCTCCCACCGGGCAGACCTCGACGCAGTTGCCGCACTGCTCGCACGCCAGCGGCTGGCGGTCGAACGACGAGATCTCGGTGAACACGCCGCGCTGGTGCGCGGTGAGCGCGTTCTCGCCCATCACCTCGTCGCAGTAGCGCACGCACCGCATGCACACGATGCAGCGGTTCGCCTCCTTCTTGACGATGGGCCCGAGGTCCTCGGAGTCGAACGTGCGCTTGGCCTCGTCCATGCGCGAGTAGTCGTGGCCGAACGCGAACGCCAGGTCCTGAAGCTGGCACTCGCCCCCCTCGTCGCACACCGGGCAGTCGGGCGGGTGGTTGACGAGCAGGAACTCCATCACGCCCTTGCGCGCGGCGGTGGCGACCTCGGTGCGCGTGCGCACGTGCATGCCGTCCGAGACGGGCGTGGTGCAGCCGGTCTGCACCTTGGGCATCCAGGCGATCTCGGGACTGCCGTCCGGGCCCATGACCGGCTTGCGGTCGGGGCCGAGCTTGGGTGTCCCCACCTCGACGACGCAGATACGGCAGGCGCCGAGCGGCGGCAGCTTCTGGTGGCTGCAGAAGATGGGCACGTGCACCTCGGCCGCGCGCGCGGCGTCGGTCACGAGCGTGCCCGCCGGGACCTCCACCGTGCGGCCATCGATGGTGACGCGCACCAGACCGCTCAAGCGCGCACCTCCGCGACTTCGGCGCGGCGGCGGTTCACGCGGCAGCTCTTGTGCGTGACGTGGTACTCGAACTCGTCGCGGAAGTGCTTGAGCGCGCCCTGGACGGGCATCGCCGCCGCATCACCGAGCGCGCAGAAGGACTTCCCGAGGATGTTGTCCGCCACCGAGGCGAGCAGGTCGATGTCGGTGTCCTTCCCATGGCCGTTCTCGAGCCGCTCGAACACCTCGGCCATCCAGTACGTGCCCTCGCGGCACGGCGTGCACTTGCCGCACGACTCGTGCTCGTAGAAGCGGGTCACGTTCCAGAGCGCGTCCACGATGCAGGTCTGGTCGTCGATGACGATCACCCCACCCGAGCCCAGGAACGTTCCCTTGGCGTTCATGCTCTCGTAATCGAGAGGCGTGTCGAGGTCGGCCGCCGGCAGCAGCGGAACCGACGAGCCGCCGGGGATCACCGCCTTCAACTTCAGGCCCTCGACCATGCCGCCGCAGTCCTTCTCGATCAGCTGCTTCATCGAGTAGCCGAGCGGGACTTCATAATTGCCCGGCCGCTTCACCGGGCCGGAGACGCTGAACACCTTCGTGCCCGCGCTCTTCTCGGTGCCCCATTGCCGGTACCAGGCCGCCCCGTTCTTGATGATGTGCGGCACGCACATGAGCGTCTCGGTGTTGTTCACCACGGTGGGGCAGGCGTAGAGCCCTTCGACGGCGGGGAACGGTGGCTTGAGGCGCGGCTGGCCGCGGTAGCCCTCGAGCGACGACAGCAGCGCCGTCTCCTCGCCGCAGATGTAGGCGCCGGACCCCCGGTGCAGCACGACGTCCAGCGCGTACCCGCTGCCCATCACGTCGCGGCCCAGGT
>DATLUU010000028.1:0-8601 GCA_035577885.1 Verrucomicrobiia bacterium | reverse complement strand
CCGGCTCGGCCGGCTCGACCAGACGACGCTGTTCTAGCCGGCGCCCCGACCCGCGCAACGCGCCGGACTGCACTCCGCACGCGCTGGGTGAGCCCGCCCTGCGCGCGATGCCCCATGCGGCTCGCGATCACCGTCACTTGCGGGCCGCGTGCGGCCGGCGGCGCGATGGCGCGCCGCTTGCAACCCTTGCCTTCGGCCACGGGAAGTTCCGCGGCCGCTTCTCCGCGCCTGATCTCTCTCGACCCGACTCCAGGGGGCAAGCCGTGTCGTTCGCGTCATGGTTCGCGGTCACCCTGCTTGCCGCCAGCCCGGGGCTCGCCACCACCGACGGCAATGCCGTCCAGCCGGTGGCGCTCGCCAAGAACACCGCCGCCTCCGCTCCCGCGGCCCCGACGGTGGCGAGCTCGCCGACCGCGCCCGCGGACACGCCGCGGCCGCCCAAGTTCGGCACGGGAAACCGTGCGCCCGACTTCCAGTACCAGTCGTACGACGACCTGTGGCAGAACCTGCACAACGTCCTCGAGCATGGTGACGTGCTGCTCGTGTTCGGAGCCACCGATGTGGACCTGCGCACGCTCGAGCGCGAGCGCGAAACGCTGGTGAAGGGCGGCCTCGTTCCGCTCGCCGTGGTGGAGAAGGGCGACCGCGACGTGTGGGCGTCGGTGCGCAGGCTCGGTCTCACGTTCAGCCTCATGGCCGACCCGCGCGGTGCGATCGGCTCGCAGTATGGCGTCTATGACCCCAGCCTCGGGCGCTCGGTGGGTTCGTGGTTCCTGATCGATCGCAAGGGCAAGGTGCGCTCGTCCGGGATCGGCATGCCCGCCCAGTCCTGGCTGGCGCTGGCATCGAACGCGTTCGGCCGGCCGTTCGGCCCCAGCACGCAGGCGACCTCGGCGCACTGACGCGCCCCGAAGAAGATCGTGAGCGGTCCGGAGCCTTTGTGCTCCGGGCCGCTCGCGCTTTGCGCCTCCTGCACGTTCGCGGCGCGCGCCGGACGACCCATGTCGTGCGCGGTCCGGCCCGGTTTGCGGCGCGCTCCAGCGCGGGGTAGGGTGCCGGGCTCTGGCACCCGGAGTAGGGGGAGCCACGGCCCACGCGGTCGTCCCATCGCGAGCCGAACGCCAGACGTTGTGGGCGCTTCGGAGCCTGTCTTATAGTCCCCCGCCCGGGCGGACACGCGGAGGGATGGCCGAGTGGTTTAAGGCGACGGTCTTGAAAACCGTTGAGCGAAAGCTCCGTGGGTTCGAATCCTACTCCCTCCGCCAGTCTTTGGAGTGGTGGCCGAGTGGCCGAAGGCAGCCGCCTGCTAAGCGGTTAGTCGGGTAAAACCGGCTCGGAGGTTCGAATCCTCTCCACTCCGCCAGCGCCCCGGGGCGGTGTCCAGCCCCGGACCGCCTCGACGGGGGCACCCGCGCAAGCGGGTTCAGGTGGGCCCATAGCTCAATTGGATAGAGCGTCTGACTACGGATCAGAAGGTTGGGGGTTCAAATCCTCCTGGGCCCGCCATTCGATTAGCCTCGCCAGCATCGGGAGGTAGGTTCCATGCGTTCCTCAGGCGTTGTTCTCGCGACACTTACGCTGCTCGCGCTCACGGCGCTCGAGGCGGCGGGTAAGTCGGCTCCTCCGGGCGATCGCCCGTGGACGACGCCCGACATCGCCCGCTTTCCCGTGGCCAGCATCGCCATGCTGCCGCCCGCGACGTACGACGGGAATGCCGAGGCGAGCAGGCTGGTCGAGCAGGCCGTTGGCCAGGCGCTCAGGGGTTCGGGACACCGCTGGGTGTCGCCGTTCCTCGTCCGCGACGTCCTGCTCAAGAACGGCGGCGACTCGCTGTCGAAGGCGATCAACGCGAAGCTGCTCCAGGATCCGCGCGTCGACTCGCTCGACGCCCCGCGCCTCTCCCGGTTGTTTCGCGCCCGGGCGCTGCTCACGGTGCGCGTGGACGAGATGGAGCGCCTGGAGCTCGAGGCCAACCAGTCCGGCCGGCCGTCCACGTCGATCCAGCTGCGCGCGGCGCTCGTGGACTCGACCGGGCGGCTGCTGTGGGCCATGGCGTCGAGCGAGACCATGGAGGGCGCGCAGCAGGATCCCAACGCCAACGTCATCGGCGTCAAGGCATCGGGGTTGAACAACACCCCCGTGGGTGCCATCAGCCCCGCGCCCACGTACCAGGAAGTGCTCGCCAAGATGTGCGCGCGCTGGACCGAGGTGTTCCCGAAGCGCGCGGCCCCCGATTCGAGCGGCGCCGGAAAGTAGCCATGCTCGTGGTCGACGACACCGCCGGCATGCGCGCCGCGCTGCGCGAGGCGCACGCATCGCTGGCGCGCGACGAGGTCCCGGTCGGCTGCGTCATCGTCCACGACGGCATGGTCGTGGGCCGCGGCCACAACCAGGTCGAATCGCTCCAGGACGCCACCGCGCACGCCGAGGTGCTGGCGATCGGCGCCGCCTCGAACGCGCTCGGGAGCTGGCGGCTCGCCGACTGCACGCTGTACGTGACGCTCGAGCCGTGCGCGATGTGCGCGGGCGCGATCGTGCTCGCGCGCCTCGCCCGCCTCGTCTACGGCGCCGCCGATCCCAAGGCCGGCGCGTGCGGGTCCGTGCTCGACGTGGTCGGCGAGCGGCGCTTGAACCACCGGGTCGAGGTGACGCGCGGCGTGCTCGAGCCCGAGTGCGGCGAGCTGCTGCGCGAGTTCTTCCGCAAGAAGCGCAAGGCGGCCCTGCGGCTGGCGGAGGACCCGGCGCCCGATCCCGGCGATTGAGGCGATTGCACGAGCCGTTTGCCGCCGTCACCCGCGCGCGGCTAGATTCCCCGCCTCACCACGGAGGGCGCGTCATGAAGACGGTGCGTTACTCGGCCAGCGGCGGGCGCATGGTCGCGGCAGTGCAGGTGGCCCCGAAGCGTGACGGCAGCTACGAGCTCATGCTGTGGGAGAAAGAGACGAACGAGGTCGTCGAGCCCTTCCCGCATCGCGGCAACTTCCTCAACAACGACGACGACGAATTCCCGCTGCCGCGCCCGAACGCCGAGAACGACGGCCGTGCGCTGCAGGTGGTGGTGACGCTGGCGATGCCGGCGGACGTGCGCTCGGCCACCGTGAGCCTGGTGCTCACGCAGGACGGCGAGGAGATCGGGCGCGAGGCGAAGGACGTCCCCGAGGGCATCACCGATCACCAGCTCTCGCTCTGGGTGCAGCTCAAGAAGGGCGCGTGATCGACGCGTAGCGTGGGTCCGTCGTGCGGGTCGCGAGGTCCTGGCGGGTTCACCCACGAATCAGTGATGGAAGCCGCCGAAGAGCCCGTGGATCCCGGGGACCGCCTCCTTGATGCTCACGGACACGAGCTTCCACGGCTCCTGGGCCTCGGACCGGAACGTGAACTCGCGCGACTTGGCGTCGCCGTCCAGGAGCTTCACGGTGAGCTCGCTCGCCGAGGACTCCACCACGCGTTCCAGCTGCAGCCGACCGTACTGGTCGCGCAGCGTCCGGTAGCGCTCCACGCGTGAAGGCACGCCGCGCTCGGCCAGGTTCTTCGCCGCCATGTGGTCGGCGAGGAATCCCCGCATCGCGTCCTCGCTGGTGTTGAACGCGGTCACCCAGCCCCTGGCCAGTGCGCCCACGCGCGTGTCGGGCCAGGGGACGGGTGCTGTCGCGGCCGGTGTGCCCGCGAGCACGGGGGCCGCGGCGAGGGCGAGAGCGAGCAGCGCGGCGATGGTGTTCTTCATGGAGCGGATCTCCTCGGTGTGTTCGTCATAGAGCACCCAGTGCTTCGTTCACGCGCAGTCGCGCGGCGCGCCGGGCGGGGTGGAAGCTGCTGAACGTCGCGAGCACCAGCACGAGCGCGAGCCAGAGCGCGAGCGCCCGCGGCGAGAGATGGAAGTCGAGGGGCGCCTTCAGGAAGATGCGGCCGCAGGCCTGCTCGAGCGCCCACGACACCGGGAGCGTGAGCAGCAGGGCCGCGACCCAGCTCAGGGCTCCCAGGACCAGACCCTCGATCCAGACCTGGGTCGCGAGCGTGCGCGGCGTGGCGCCGAGCGCGCTCATGACGCCGATCTCGCGCGTGCGCTGGAGCACGCTGAGCGTGAGCGTGGAGGTGAGTCCGAGCCCGCCGACGAAGACGACGATGAGCGAGGCGAGCGTGAGCACGCTGTAGATGATGACGAGGTGGTCGAGGATGCCCTGCCGGGCATCGAGCATGCGCTGCAGCGAGCCGACCTGGAGCCCCGCGCCCTCGCACGCGCGCTCGATGGCGCGCGCCGCCTCGCGCTGCGCCTGGTCGTCGTGGCGCGCGAGCACGATGCGCGCGGTGCGCGTGGAATCCGGCGAGCGCCCGGTCGCCGCCAGCACCGCCGCGCGTGGCGCGTAGGCCGCCGGCATGGGCGCCAGCTCGCGCGCCACGCCCACGACCGCGAACGCCACCGGCTGTCCGCGCAGGCGCACGCGCAGGCTGTCCCCAGGCGAGTAGCCCCTGCCGCGGAGCGCCACGGCCTGGTTCACGACCACGGCGCGATCGTCGCCCGGCGCGAGCCAGCGACCGGCGATGAGGCGCGGGGCGAGGAGCGGTGAAGCGGGCTCGACGCCGGCGAGTGCCACGCCGGTCGTCGCCACGCCGGCCGGATCCAGCATCCACGCGTTGGCGAGCGGCCAGTACTCGACGCGTGCCACCCCCGGAACCTGCGGCCAGAGCTGCTCGAGCTTCGCCACGGCCACGGGCTCGGCGAGCGACAGGGCGAGGTCGTAGCGCCGGCGCGCGAAGTCGGCATTCACCGCGCGGTTCCACGCTTCGGCCACGTTGAGCGCCGCCATGAACGAGGCTCCGGCCGCGCCGAGCAGCGAGATCGCCAGCGCCAGGCGCGCGCGCCGTGCGAGCGCGGTGCGCAGCGCGAGCGCCAGCGGCCGCGGCAGCCAGGTGAAGCGGCGAAGCCAGGCGTCGATCGCCTGGAGCCGCGACAGCGGCGGTGCCTCCTCGGCGAGCGCCTCGCGCACGGGGATACCGGCCGCGCGCCACACCGGCGTGAGCGAGACCAGGAGCGGCAGCCCCAGACCGACGACGAGCACCACGCCCAGCGCCCACCACGGGAACGGCGAGTGCGAGACGTCGGTGTTGAGGATCCCCGCGGAGAACTCGGCATATGCGCAGCCGAGCCAGAGTCCCGGAGGAAGTCCCAAGACGAGCGCCGCGCCCGCGAGCAGTGCCACCTCGGCGAGGTAGATGCCGGCCACCTGCCGGCTGGTGCCGCCGATCGCCTTCATCACGCCCACCTGGCGCCGCTCCTCGGCCATGAACGCGTGCACCATGGCCGCCGCGAGCACGGCGGAGAGCACCAGGCTCAGGACGCCGAACGCGAGCAGCAGGAAGCGGAACGCCGCCATCTGCGCCGCGTGCGGGTGCTGGCCCGGGGGCGGCACGTTGACGCGCGAGACCCGGAGCCCGTTCCGTGCGAGCAGCGCGCGCGCGGTGTCGGCCCGGTCGCGGATGTCCCCCTCGTCCAGCGGGTGGGTGGTGACGAGCCGGAGCTGGCCGGTCTCGCCCGAGCCCTCGCCGCGCGCGTTCGAATCCCATGCGACGAAGCCCGGCACCATGTGCTCCATCCATGCGGGCGGGATGCCGGGCGCGTGCGCCGTGCCGGCGACGCGGAGCCGCACCTCGCGACCATCCTCCAGCCGGTAGGTGAGCGTGTCGCCGATCTTCGCCCGCGCCACCTGCAGCGCGGTGCGCTCGAGCACCACCTCGCCGGGCGCGGGCGGCCACGTGCCGCGGTCGCGGGAGAACCTGTCGATTCGCTGGCCGTCGAAGTCGCGCACGACGTTCAGTAGCGCGGGCAGCCACTCGTCGGGGCCGCTGCGCACGCGCGCGACGATGACCGGCCGCGCCTCGGCGAGCGCGATGCCGGGGAGCGCGCGGAGTGAATCGACGAGCCGATCGTAGGGCAGGGCGGCGCCCGTGCTCTCCACGTCCAGCGTCGCGCTCGCCGGGCTCGTGCGCCCGTACATGTCACGGAGCTCCGGCTGGAGGAGGCCATAGGCGTGGAGCACGAGCGCCACCTCGAACACGCCGGCGGCGAGAGCCAACACCGTGAGGAGCGAGCGGCCCGGGCGCTGGCGGAGGTCGCGGATCGCCTTGCGCCAGCGCACGGGAACGCTCACGCGAGCGCTCCGTCGGCGAGCGCCACCGTGCGCGAGACTCCCGTGGTGGCTTCGCGCTCGTGCGTCACCACGACCACCGTCCGCCCCTGGCGTGCGAGCGAGCCGAAGAGGGCGAAGATGTCGGCGCTCGTCGCGGAGTCAAGGTTCCCCGTCGGCTCGTCCGCGAGGAGCAGCGGCGGATCGTTGGCGAGTGCGCGCGCGATGGCGACGCGCTGCTGCTGGCCGCCCGAGAGCATCGCCGGAAGCTTCTCCGCCTGCTCGGCAATGCCCACGCGCTCCAGCAGCGACGCCGCGCGCGCGGGTCGTTCGCGCGCCGGCACGCCGCCGGCAAGGTCCATCGCCAGCATGACGTTCTCCGCCACCGAGAGCGTGGGCAGGAGCTGGAAGAACTGGAACACGATGCCGACGTTGCGGCCGCGCCAACTCGCGAGCTGGTCGTGCCCCAGCTCGTGGAGGCCGCGACCGGCCACGGTGACGCTGCCGGCGGTGGGCCGGTCGAGCCCCGCGATCAGGTTCATGAGCGTGGTCTTCCCGCTCCCCGAGCGACCGACGATGGCCACGAACTCGCCCGCGTGGACCTCCAGGTCGACGCCGCGGATGGCGTCGAATCGACCGGCCGGGGTCACGAACGTGCGGCTCAGGCCGCGAAGTGAGATCACGGATCCTCCTCGAGGGTGGGGCGCGGACACGCCGGGCAATGTCGCCGCCAGCGCACGCGGCAGCCACGCGCTTGGGATGGACGGGTCCGCGGCGGGGACGAGCGGGTCGCGCCGTGGCCGCGCATGCCGCTACGATCCACCGCCCATGACGCGATCCGGTCGCAACGTCCGCGTGGCGCTGGCCGCCGCCTCGTTCCTCGCCCTGCTCGAGATCTTCCGCAGCGGCATGACCCGGATCCTCGAGGGGAACTACGCCACGGTCTCCGACCTGGTCCACTGGGTGATCCCGCTGTGGCTGAGCGTGGTGCTGATCTCGCCCTGGTGCGCGTTCATGGCGTGGCGGTTCCCGGTGCGGAGCGGGCAGGTGGCGCGCACGCTGCTCGCGCACGTCGCCGGCGGCGCCGTGTTCGTGGCGCTCCACCTCGCCGTGCTGGGTGTCTTCCACCACGTCCTGGCGGTCGCCCAGCCGTTCTTCGGCGGCGGGCACGTCGCACACACGTACGTCTTCTACGTCGGCATGGAAGCCAGCGTCTACGCCGCGATCGTGGTGGTGATCATGCTGCTCGAGGCGCGGCGCGAGGCCGCGGAGCGGAGCGTGGCGGCGGCACGCCTCGAGCGCAGCGTCGCCGCCGCGCGGCTCGAGAGCCTGCAGGCGCAGATCCGGCCGCATTTTCTCTTCAACACCCTCAACACGCTCGCCGTGCTGGCGCGCCGCGGCGACGGCGCCGCCGTGGACCGCGCCATCGGCGACCTCGGCGACCTGCTGCGCGCATCGTTCGCATCGCCGGGCCGGCACGAGGTCACGCTCGGCGAGGACCTGGAGCTGGTCGAGCGCTACCTGGCGATCCAGCACCTGCGCTTCCCGGACCGGCTGCACGTGGACTGGGACGTGGCGCCGGAGACGAGGGGCGCGCGTGTGCCCGCGCTGCTCGTCCAGCCGCTGGTCGAGAACGCGATCGAACACGGGCTCGCCTCGGCGCGCGGCGGGCGCGTGCGTGTCAGCGCGCGTCGGGCCGGCGCGATGCTCGAGCTGGAGGTGTCCGACGACGGACCCGGCTTCCGGGTCGCGGCGAGCGACCCCTCGGGTGGTGTCGGCCTCGCCAACACGCGCGAGCGCCTGACGCTCCTCCGCGGCGCGGCGGCGACGCTCGAATGCTCGAACCTCGACAGCGGTGGCGGCAGTGTGCGCATCCGGCTGCCATGGCGCGACGGCGCGGTGGCCGGGGCCGCAGGAGGTGGCACGTGATCCGCGTGGTGCTGGTGGACGACGAGCCCGTGGCGCGCGAGGGCTTGCGGCTCTGGCTCGCGCGCGAGCCCGACGTGGAGATCGCGGGCGAGGCCGGCACGCCACGAGACGCCATCGCGATGGTGCTGCGCGAGCGGCCCGACCTGCTGTTCCTCGACGTGCAGATGCCCGACGCCGACGGCTTCAGCGTGCTCGAGGCCGTGAGCGGCCAGCACCTGCCCGAGGTGGTGTTCGTGACCGCGCACGAGCGCCACGCGCTGCGCGCGTTCGACGTCTCCGCGCTCGACTTCCTGTTGAAGCCGGTGCGCGAGGAGCGCTTCCGCGAAGCGCTCGCCAGGGCGCGGCGCGAGCTGGACCGCGGCGACGCGCGCGAGGGCCCGGCGCGGCTCTCGGCGCTATTGGACCGGGTGCGCGGGGCACCCGGCGGAGCCGGGTCCGGTGGCGTGGACGGCCCGCGGCGCATCGAGCGCTTCGCGGAAGCGCTCCTCGCGCACCGGCTTCAACAGGAAGTCGAGCGCGGAGACGTCGAACGCGCGCAGCGCGTGGCGCT
>DATLUU010000027.1:0-5077 GCA_035577885.1 Verrucomicrobiia bacterium | reverse complement strand
CGCGGTGGCGCGCGAATGGGGACCGGGCCCGGATCGCTACGCGGCGCGGTTCCTGCGGCTACCGCCCCTCGAGGCGCTCCGCCGCGTGCTCACGGGCGCGGTCACGCTCTCCGGGTACGAGCTGGCCTCGGAGCGGATCGGGGTCCCGCTCGCGACGCGCTCGCAGGAGGAAGAGCAGAGTTGCTTCAGCGACAACACGGTGCGCGACCTGTCGTCCAACATAGACGGCCTTGCACTCGTCATCGAGGGCGATGGGGAATCCCCCGGGATCCTACCTGTATTTCATGCCCTGGACCCCGGACTGGCGAACGAGGTCAGGAATAGACTCGACGAGGTTCGGCAGCGAATATTCGATGTTTCCGCGCCATTTGATGCCATCATCCTATCGTCGGTGGACGATCCGCGCCGGCGCCGCTATCAGGCGTTGGCGGGAGAGCTCATCGGACTCTCGGGTGCGCTGCGCCGTGCCGGGGCGCGCGCCGGGGTGACGGTGACGATCGGAGGCGGCGGATGAACATCGAGCGCGGCCGCGCGAGGCGATGGGCGGCGGTCGCGCGCCTCGCCGGCATTGCCTGGCTCGCGGTGGGGCTGCTCGCCGCCGTGCTCGCGTTGGCCCCCGCCGGGGAGCCCGGCTATCAACCGGCGGATGCGCCCGCCGGTCGCGCAACGGTGCGAGAGAGCGGCCGCTCGGCATTCACACAGCACCTGCCCGACCTCACCGACGACCAGCTGGCGACGTTCGCGCTCGGCAACCACGTGTTCAACACCAGCTGGGTGGAAGCGCCGTCCACGGTGGAGAAGTTCGACGGCCTGGGTCCGTATTACAGCCGGCGCTCGTGCTCGGGCTGTCATATCCGCGACGGTCGCGGAGTGCCGCCGGGCTCGCCGGGCGATGACGGCACGTTCGTCTACGGGCTCGCACGCGAGCTGGACGAGACGCTGGTCCCCGATCCGAAGTACGGCGAGCAGCTGAGCGAAGACGCGCTCCCCGGGGTCGCGCCCGAGGCGAACGTCGCCGTGCACTGGCTCGAGCAGCCGTTCCGCTTCCCCGACGGCGAGATCGCGAGCCTGCGGAGCCCGGCCTACGAAGTGCACGACCTGCCGCTCGGCCCGCTCGCGTTCGACACCCACCTGCGCCCGCGGCTGGCGCCGGCGCTGATCGGCGTCGGATTGCTCGAGGCCGTCCCGGACTCGGAGATCCTCGCCCGCGAGGATCCCGACGACAAGGATGGCGACGGCGTCTCCGGCCGCGCACGCCAGATCCCCGATGGCCCCGAGGGCGAGTTCGAGGTCGGCCGCTTCGGCTGGAAGGCCGACCAGGCCACGATCGTGGACCAGGTGGCGCGCGCGCTGCGGCTGGACATGGGGATCACCAGCGACGTGCAGCCCGAGGACGACGTCACGCCCGCCGAGTCGCTGGCGGCGAATCGTCCCGAGGGCGGCCATCCCGAGATCGACAGCGCCACGTTCTCGGCGCTCGTGGACTACTGCGCCATGCTCGCCGTGCCCGCGCGGCGGAACGCCTGGGACCCGAGGGTCATCCACGGAGCCGCGGTGTTCGCGGCCGCGGGCTGCGGGAGCTGCCACGGCGGTTCGTACACGACGGAGGCCTCGGATTTCGTGGCGCTGTCGCAGCAGAAGATCGAGCCCGGCACCGATCTGCTGCTCCACGACATGGGCCAGGGGCTCGCCGAGGCGGTCTCGGATCCCACCGTGACCGGCGCCGAGTGGCGCACGCCACCGCTCTGGGGGCTCGGGCTCCACAGCCGCGTGAGCGGTCATCGCTACCTGCTCCACGACGGCCGCGCCCGCACCCTGATCGAGGCCATCCTCTGGCACGGGGGCGAAGCCCGAGGAAGTCGCGACCGCTTCGTGCGCATGCCGTCCGCGGAACGGCAGGCGCTGCTCGACTACCTGGAGTCGCTCTGAAGCGCGCGCTGCTCGCGTTGGTGTGGCTGTTGCAGCCGCTTCCCTTGTTCGCGCGGGAGACCGCGCCCGACACCGCCGCCTTGCGTGCGTACGAGCGCGGCATCGTGAGCCTCGTCCGTCGGGTCGAGCCCGCCGTGGTGAGCGTCCGCCGCTTCGTGAAGGACGAGAAGTGGTGGGCGGCCGCCCAGGAGAGGGCCGTCAGGGTCACGCCTGGCTGGGTGCAGGTACCCGAGCGCGACCTGGTCTATCCCCACTACCGGCCGCTCCCCGGGGCGAGCGGCGTGGTGGTGAGCCCGGACGGTTACATCCTCACGCTCAACCGCGTCCTGCTCGCGCCGGGTGGCGACGAGGCCGACATCGTCGATGTCGAGCAGGGGAAGGATCACTACCAGGCGAAGATCGTCGCGCGCGAGCCCACGATCGACCTCGGCGTCTTGAAGATCACCGCCGACCATCCGCTCGCGTTCGTGCCGCCCGGGAACAGCCGCGCGCTCGAGCCCGGGAGCTTCGTCATGGCGTTCGGATACGGAGAGGGGCCGGAGCGCATGATCCTGCCCGGCGTCGTCACCCAGTCGCCCGACCGCGAGTGCTACCAGGACGAGCTGAGCGCCACGTACCTGCAGACGTCGATGACGTTCGCCGGCGGCATGCTCGGCGGCCCGGTGGTGGACGCCTCGGGGCAGGTGGTGGCCATCGCCTCGCAGCGCGGCGACAGCGGCGCCAAGAGCGCATCCCCCGCAGGGCATCCCGGCTTCGCGCTCCCGATGAGCGTCGCCTCAGCGATCTACGAGAGCCTGCTCGCCCGGCAGAGCCGCGAGTCGCCGTGGATCGGCGTCTCGGTGCTGCGCATGAGCAAGGACGCGCGACGAGCCGCCGGCGCGCCGGATTCGATCGGGATCCAGATCGATAACGTGTTCAAGCCCAGCTCCGCGGCGACGCTCGGGCTCAGGATCGGCGATGTGATCGCACGCATGCAGGGCGAGGACGTGCGCACCGTGTATGACTTCCAGCGCATTCTCTACGCCGCCGGCGTGGGCCAGGACATCAGCATCGAGGTGGTGCGCAAGGGTGTGAAACTCGAGCACACGGTTCACATCGAGAAGCGGCCGGCGGACGCCATCACGCGCTAGCGGAGAGCCCACCGGCCGCTGGCGCGAACAGGGCCACCGGCGCCGTAGGTGGGGCAGCCGCGGCCCCCCCCGGGGGCCCAAAGAAAAGTGTCCGGACCCGGCACGCTCGAACGTCCTACCATCGAGCCGGCGCCATGGCCGGTCGGAGCCACCACGGAGGCGGGCGTTGAGCGCCCGCGAGGAGGATGCGATGAGCCAGTACCTGTTCCTGTACCGGGGCGCCCAGCGGCCCACGTCGCCGACGGAGGCGCAGCAGGTGATGCAGAAGTGGATGACGTGGTTCGAGGAGCTGGGCAAGCGCGGGCACATCAAGGATCCCGGCCAGCCGCTCGAGCCCACCGGCAAGGTGGTGAAGGGCCGGCAGAAGTCGGTGACGGACGGCCCGTTCGCCGAGGCCAAGGACCTGGTCGGCGGCTACACCATCGTCGAGGCCACGGACATCGCCGAGGCGGCGGAGATCTCCAAGGGCTGCCCGATCTTCGAGCGCGACGGCTTCGTCGAGGTGCGGCCCGTGATGAAGATGTAGTGGAGCCGGTCGACTCCCTGTTCCGGCACGAGTCAGGACGGATGATCTCCGTCCTGACTCGCATCTTCGGCTTCCACAACCTGGCGCTGGCGGAGGACGTGGTGCAGGACGCGTTCTGCCAGGCGCTGGAGGTGTGGAAGTTCCGCGGCCTGCCCGAGAACCCGTCGGCGTGGCTGATGGCGTGCGCGCAGCGGAAGGCGATCGACGTGCTGCGCCGCGAGCGCACCGCGCGCGAGTTCGCGCCCGAGCTGGGCCGGCTCGCGGAATCGGAGTGGACGCTGGTGCCCGCGGTGGAACAGCGCTTCGCGCCGCACACGATCCAGGACGATCTGTTGCGCATGATGTTCTCGTGCTGCGATCCGCGGTTGAAGGAGGATGCGCAGGTCGCATTGATCCTCCACATCCTCTGCGGCTTGAGCGTCGGCGAGGTCGCAGGCGCGCTGGTCGCGGGCCACGCCGCGGTGGAGAAGCGGATCGGCCGCGCGAAGCAGGTCCTGGCGGGCGCGCGCGGGCTCTACGAGATCGCCGATGAGCGCCAGGTAGCGGCCCGGCTGCCCGCTGTCCAGCGCGCGCTCTACCTGCTCTTCAACGAGGGCTACCACGGTGCTTCGACGCAGGACGTGATCCGCGGCGAGCTGTGCCGCGATGCGATCCGGCTGGCGCGATTGCTGCAGGAGCACCCGGCGGGGGACACGCCCGCGACGCGGGCGCTGATCGCGCTCATGTGCCTCCACGCCGCACGGCTGCCGTCGCGGCTCGACGCCGAGGGCGAGCTGCGATCACTCCTGGACCAGGACCGGAGCCGCTGGGACCGCGCGCTGCTCGCCGAGGGCCAGCACTGGCTCGAACGCTCGGCGACCGGCGCCGAGTTGAGCGACTACCACCTGGAGGCGGCGATCGCCTGGGTGCACGGCAGCGCGCGCTCCGCGGAAGCGACCGACTGGCCGCGGATCGTGGCGCTCTACGACCAGCTCCTCGCCGTCCGCCCGTCGCCGGTCGTGGCGTTGAACCGTGCCATCGCCGTGGCGCAGGCGGAAGGGCCGGAGCGCGGGCTCGCGGCGATCCGCGCCATCGACCGCGTGGAGAAGCTCGAGCGCTACCCGTTCTATCCCGCGGCGCTCGCCGAGCTGGAGCTGCGCCGCGGGCACACGGACGTCGCGCGCGAGCACTTCGAGCGGGCGAAGTCGCTCGCGCGCAATCCGTCCGAGCGCCGTTTCTTCGAGCAGCGGCTCGAAGCCTGCTAGCTCGAGCGCCCCGATGTGGCGTGCGGGTGGCTCCGTTGCCGCGTGCGCCACGCGGCGAGCAATGCCCGGGCGTCCGCATCCGGCCGCGCCGGCAGCTTCCGGTACTCGGAACCATCGCTCTTCCGCGTGAGCAGGTGGTGATCGACCAGTTCCCGCCTCAGCGTGACGTGGTCGCTGAAGGTGTTCGCGGCCATCAGCACCGCGTTCACCTCCTTCTCCGTGTAGACCCGGCGCGAGTCGAACCGAGT
>DATLUU010000026.1:0-12001 GCA_035577885.1 Verrucomicrobiia bacterium | reverse complement strand
GCCCGATCCGTGTTCGGCGACGGATGCGACTCCTCGCGCCGCTGGCGCTCGTCGCCTGCGGCACGCTGCTCGGGCCGCTCGCCGCCGGCGCGCGAACGCTGGAGGAGGCGTTCGCCGACGGGGAGCGCGCCTACGCGGCCGCGAACCTGGAGGACGCGCGCAGGGCGTACGCCGAGGCGCTGCAGGTTTCGCCCGCCGATATCCTCACGTTGTGCCGGTTGTCGCGGGTGGAATCCGAGCTGGGCGAGACGCAGAAGGGCGACGTCCAGCGCCGCACCTGGGCCGATGCGGTGGTGCACGCGCGCGAGGCGGTGCGCCTCGCGCCCGAGCAGTCGGAGCCGCACATCATCCTCGCGGTGGCGCTGGGTCGCCAGGCGCTCCACGAGGGCGCGCGCACGCGGCTCGCGCTCTCCAAGGAGATCAAGGCGGAGACGGATCTCGCGCTCCAGAAGGACCCCAACAACGGCCGCGCCTGGCACGTGCTGGCGATGTGGAACGTCAAGATCGCGAGCCTCAACACCTTCGATCGCATGATCGCCGGCTCCGTTCTCGGCGGCGTGCCGCCCGGCGCCTCGTACGCGAACGCCGACCAGGCGTTCCAGAAGGCGGTCGAGCTCGAGCCCGAATACGTGAACCACCGCCTCGAATACGGCCGGTTCCTCAAGGACCAGAAGCGCACCGCCGATGCGCGCCGCGAGCTGGAGAAAGCGATCGCGCTGCCGGCCACGAGCAGCGCGCTCGACGCCCGCTTCCAGGCGGACGCGCGCCAACTGTTGGAGAAGCTCCCGAAGAAATGAGCCCGCCGACCGGCTGGATCCTGGCGGGCGTGCGCACCCCGTTCGCCAAGGCGGGTGGCCCGCTCCGGCGCGTGCCGAGCTACGAGCTGGGACGGATCGCGGTCGCCGAGGTGATCGCGCGCGCCGACCTGGACCCCGCGCGCATCGACGACGTGGTGCTGGGGAACTGCGCCATGCCCGCCGAGGCGGCGAACACGGCGCGCGTGGTGGCGCTGCGCGCGGGCGTGCCCGAGCGCGTGCCCGCGGTGACCGTGCACCGGAACTGCGCCTCGGGCATGGAGTCGGTGGCGAACGCCTGCCACCGCATCGGGTCGGGTGACGCCCGGCTCGTGCTCGCCGGTGGCATGGAGTCGATGAGCCTGATCCCGCTCCAGTTCCCGTTCTCGTACTCGGATTTCCTCGAGGGCCTGATGCGGGCGAAGACGCCGCTCGCGCGGCTCTCGGCGATGGCGAAGTTCCGGCCCGCGATGCTGGCGCCGCGCATCGCGCTCGCCGAGGGCCTCACCGATCTCGTCTGCGGCCTCAACATGGGGCAGACCGCGGAGGTGCTGTCGCGCGAGTTCCGCATCAGCCGCGAGCGGCAGGACGCGTTCGCGCTGCAGAGCCACCAACGCGCGATCGCCGCGCGCGAGCGGCTGCGCGAGGAGATCGTGCCCGTCTATCCCGCGCCCGGCTATGCCGCCGTTCGCGACGACGTCGGTCCCCGGGATGGCCAGACGATCGAGGCGCTGGCGAAGCTCAAACCCTACTTCGACCGCAGGAACGGCACCGTGACCGTGGGCAACAGCTGCCAGGTCACGGACGGCGCCGCGGCGCTGCTCGTGGGCGACGAGGAGACGGCGAACGGCTGGCCGATGCCACCGCTCGGGCGCATCCGCAGCTTCGCATTCGCGGGCCTGAGTCCGGGTCGCATGGGGCTCGGCCCGGTGTTCGCCATGGCGAAGGCGCTCGCCAAGGCGCAGGTGAAGCTCACCGAGATCGAGGTGTTCGAGATCAACGAGGCGTTCGCGGCACAGGTGCTGGCGTGCCTCGAGGCGGTGAAGTCCGAGGCGTTCGCGCGCGCCGAGCTGGGACTCGACAAGCCGCTCGGCGAGATCCCCATGGAGCGGCTGAACGTGAACGGCGGCGCCATCGCGCTCGGCCATCCCGTGGGCTCGAGCGGCGCGCGTCTGCTCCTCACCACGCTCCACGAGATGCGCCGCCGCGGCGCGCGGCTGGGGCTCGCGTCGCTGTGCGTGGGCGGCGGCCAGGGCGCGGCGTTCGTGCTGGAGCGCGCGTGAGCTCCCAGGTCTTCCGCGTCGAGCGCCGCGCCGGCGGCATCGCGCACCTGGTGGTGGACCACCCGGCGCGCAAGCTGAACGTGCTCGACACCGATGCGGTGGAATCGCTCGAGGCCGCACTCACCGCGCTCGAGGCGGCGCCGCCGGCGGGCGTGGTGGTGATCTCCGCCAAGCCCGGGAGCTTCATCGCCGGCGCCGACATCGACGCCATCGGCTCGATCACCGACGCCGAGCAGGTGAAGACGCTGGTGCGGCGCGGGCAGGTCGCTTACTCGCGGCTCGCGGCACTGCCGTGCCCGACCGTGGCCGCGATCGACGGCGTCTGCCTGGGCGGCGGCACCGAGCTGGCGCTCGCCTGCGACTCGCGCGTCGCCGCGGAGGAGCCACGCACGCAGATCGGGCTCCCGGAGACCCTGCTCGGCATCTTCCCCGCATGGGGCGGGACGTCGCGTCTGCCGCGTCTGATCGGGCTCCCCGGCGCGCTCGACCTGATCCTCACCGGCCGCTCGATCGACGCCCGCCGCGCGGAGAAGCTGGGGCTGGTCGCGCGCGCCGTGCCCGCGGCCTGGCTCGTGGAGCACGCGGAAGCACGCCTGGGGGCGCTGGCGAAGAAGAAGCCGAAGCAGCGGCGCGACCGCTATCGCGCGCGCGGCTTCATGCCCTGGTTCCTGCACGCCACGCCGTTCGGCCGCTCGCTCGCCTGCTCGCAGGCGCGAAAGAGCGTGCTGGCGAAGACGGCGGGCGCCTATCCCGCACCGCTCGCCGCGCTCGAGGTCCTCCAGCGCCACGCCTCGGGCCCGCTCGAGCCGGCGCTGGCGGCCGAGGCGCAGGCGGTGGCGCCGCTGGTGGTGGGTCCCGTGTGCAAGAACCTGGTGCGCATCTTCCGGCTCTCGGAGGACGCCAAGCGCGCGAACGTGGTCGCCGACCCCGCGATCAAGGCCGCACCGATCACGAGCCTGGCGCTGATCGGTGCCGGCGTCATGGGCGCCGGCATCGCCGAGTTGGCGGCGCGGAACGGCATCACGGTGCGCATGCGCGAGTTGAAGCCCGAGGCGCTGGAGCAGGCGCTGAGGACGATCCGCGCGGTGATCGACGAGCGCGGCCGGCGCAAGCGTCCGAGCGCTCGCGACGTGGACACGCAGATGGCGCGCGTGCTGCCCACGCTCGACCTCTCCGGCATGGCGCACGCCGACTTCGCCATCGAGGTGGTGGTGGAGGACCTGGACGTCAAGCGCCGCGTCTTCGCCGAGCTGGAGGTGCGAGTGCCCGCCACGGCGCTGGTCGCCTCCAACACCAGCAGCCTGAGCATCGATGCGCTCGCCGCGGGCCTGCTCCACCCCGAGCGCTTCGTCGGCTTCCACTTCTTCAACCCCGTCCACCGCATGCCGCTCGTGGAGGTGGTGCGCGGCGCGCGCACCGCGGACAGCGCACTCGTGACCGCGGTCGGGCTCGCGCGCAGGCTCGGCAAGACGCCCGTGGTGGTGAAGGATTCGCCCGGGTTCGTCGTCAACCGCATCCTCATGCCCTACCTGCGCGAGGCGCTCCACCTGCTCGAGGAGGGCTATCTCGTCACCGACATCGACGCCGCGATGACGCGCTTCGGCATGCCCATGGGTCCGTTCGAGGTGGTGGACGAGGTCGGGCTCGACGTGGCGCAGAAGGTGGCGGGCGTGCTGGTGGCCGCGTTCCCCGACCGCATCCAGGCATCGCCCGCGCTGGCGAAGCTCGTCGGCGCGGGACGGCTGGGGCGAAAGAACGGTCGCGGCTTCTACCGCCATCAGGGCCGAAAGCGCACGCCCGACCGCAGCGTGCGCGGCCTGCTCGGCATGCCGCACGCGCGGCGCCCGCAGTCGGTCGACACGCTCGCCGAGCGCATGGTGCTGGTGATGATCAACGAAGCGGCACGCTGCGTGGAGGAGGGGATCGTGGCCGGCGCCGAGCAGGTGGACCTGGCCATGGTGTTCGGCGCCGGCTTTCCGCCCTACCGGGGCGGCGTGCTGCGCCACGCGGATGCGGCCGGCCTGCAGAAGGTGGTCGACCGGCTGCGCTCGCTCCGGGCGGAGAAGGGCCCGCGCTTCGAGCCGTGCGCGCTGCTGGTGGCCAAGGCCGAGGACGGCGAGACGTTCACCGGGCCGCCCCTGCGCTGACCGGGGGACCTCGTTCGCCCGCCCACCCGAATCCCGCCCCTGCCGTGGCGCGTCAAAAGAGCCCTCCCGGCGGCCGTCCGGCCCCGGGAACCAGCACCCCGCGCGGAGGCGGACTCCCGCGGGTGGCACCCCTTGGCCGGCCCGGCGCGCGCCGATCCGGCCCCCAAGGAGGTCACATGCAGCCCCAGTTGAAGCTCGTGGCGGGCGAGGCGGCCCAGGCCCGCGCGCTGCCCCCGGCAGCGCCCGTGGACGACGCGATGCTGCTCGACGCCTACTCGGAGGCGGTCGTGGGCGCCGTCGAGAGAGTGTCGCCGTCGGTGGTGAAGATCGATGTCCAGCACGCCGACCGCCGTGGCCGCGCCGAGGGCTCGGGCTCCGGGTTCGTGTTCACGACCGACGGCTTCGCGCTCACCAACAGCCACGTCGTGCACGGGGCGGCGAAGATCACCGCGGTCCTCGCCGACGGCCGGCGCGTGCCGGCCACACTCGTGGGCGACGATCCCGACACCGACCTTGCGGTGGTCCGGATCGCCGCCGACGGCGTCTCGCCCGCCACGCTGGGCGAGTCGCGCCGCGTGCGCGTGGGTCAGGTCGCGATCGCCATCGGCAACCCGTTCGGCTTCCACGCCACGGTCACGTCCGGCGTGGTGAGTGCGCTCGGCCGTTCGCTGCGTGCCCAGTCCGGCCGGCTGATCGACGACGTGCTGCAGACGGATGCCTCCTTGAATCCCGGCAACTCCGGCGGTCCGCTCGTCAACACGCGCGGCGAGGTGATCGGCGTCAACACGGCGATGATCCTGCCCGCGCAGGGCATTTGCTTCGCCATCGCCGTGGACCTCGCCAAGTTCGTGGCCACGAGCCTGATCCGCGACGGTCACATCGTGCGCGCCTGGATCGGCGTCGCGGGGCAGAACGCCAGGCTCCGGCGCCACCTCGTGCGCCGCCACGACCTCGCGCACGAGTCCGGCGTGCTGGTGTTGTCGGTCGAGAAGGGGAGTCCTGCCGAGCGCACGCTGCTGCGCGACGGCGACGTCATCGTGTCGCTCGCCGGCCAGCCCGTGGCGGGTGTCGACGACCTCCACAAGCTGCTCGCCGGGAACGCCATCGGCGTGCGCACCACGATCGCGGTGCTGCGCAACTCGGAGCTGGTGACGCTGGAGATCGAGCCCTCGCCCGCGCCGCATCGCGCGTAGCGCATCGCCTCAGCACCGCGATACAAAATAACGAGCGCCCGGCTGGAGGCATGCCGGGCGCTCTCTCTTCCCGGCGACGAGCCTTGCCTTCCCGTCGCCGTGCCCTTTCGGGACTCCCAGCGGCGCCGGTCTCTCGACTCGGTGCCGCGGTCGCCAACCTCGCTCGCAGGTGGCGATAGTTAAGACGCCTCGGGGCCCGGAAAGGTTTCCATCAGCCATCGAAATCAACATTTTCCTGTACCCGCCGGCACCGACGCGGCAGTTCAACCTACGGGTGAAGACGGGAGCGCCCGACGGCTTCGACCGTCGGGCGCTGGATGTCACCCCCGCGAAAAGCTAGGCGGGTCGCGGACTCGGCTCCCCGAAAGCCTCCGGCGCGCCGCCCTCGTCGGGACGGGTGACCGGGGCCGCGGCCGTCGGCGGCATCTCGCCCGGATCGCTCGGGCGCGGCAACGGCTCCAGTTTCTCGCCGTGCAGCAGGCGGTTCATCTGGTCGCCGTCGATGGTCTCGCGCTCGAGCAGCGTCTTCGCCAGCAGGTGCAGCTTGTCGAGATTCTCGCGCAGCAGCCTGAGCGCCTGCTCGTGCGCCTTCTCGATGATGTCGCGCACCTCGGTGTCGATGAGCAACGCGGTCTGCTCGCTGTAGTCCTTGCTGCTCGTGATCTCCTTGCCGAGGAAGATCATGTCCTCGCGCTTGCCGAACGTGAGCGGGCCGAGCTTGGCGCTCATGCCGAAGCGCGTGACCATGCTGCGCGCGATGTTCGTGGCCTGCTCGAGGTCGCCCGCGGCGCCGGTGGTCAGGTGCTCGAACACGAGCAGCTCGGCGGCGCGTCCGCCCATGGCGTGACAGAGCCGGTCCTCGAGCTGCTTCTTCGAGTGGTTGTGGCGCTCCTCGGCGGGCGCGTAGGCGGTGACGCCGAGCGCGCGGCCGCGCGGGATGATGGTGATCTTGGTCACCGGATCCGAGCCCGGCAGCAGCCAGGCGACGAGCGCGTGCCCGGCCTCGTGGTACGCGGTGGTCTTCCGCTCGGCGTCGGTCATGACCAGGCTGCGCCGCTCGAGGCCCAGCGTGACCTTGTCCTTGGCGTCGGAGAAGTCCGCGAGCGAGACCTTCTTCTTGTTGCGCCGCGCCGCGAGCAGCGCCGCCTCGTTGACGATGTTCGCGAGGTCGGCGCCCGCCATGCCCGGCGTCTCGCGCGCGATGAGCTTGAGGTCGACGTCATCCGCGAGCGGGATCTTGCGCGTGTGCACCTTGAGGATGCCCTCGCGCCCGCGCACGTCCGGCCAGTCCACCACGATCTGGCGATCGAAGCGGCCGGGGCGCAGCAGCGCCGGATCGAGCACGTCGGGACGGTTCGTGGCGGCGACGATGATGACGCCCTCGTTCGACTCGAAGCCGTCCATCTCCACCAGCAGCTGGTTCAGCGTCTGCTCGCGCTCGTCGTGCCCGCCGCCGAGGCCCGCGCCGCGGTGGCGACCGACAGCATCGATCTCGTCTATGAAAACGATGCATGGCGCATTGCGCTTGCCCTGCTCGAAGAGATCGCGGACGCGGCTGTTGTGCAGCAGCACGGGCTTCTCGCCGCCGAAGAACGCCTCGTTCTCGCAACCACACAGGTCGTAGACGTAGCCTTCGAATGGCTTCCGCTCGACGCTGCGCACGATGGCGCGCTTGCCTTGGCGCTCACGGTCGCGCACGAGCCAGTGGCTGGTCTTGCCCACGATGAGATTCCACGCGCGGGTGGCGGGAAGCGGCTTCGTCTTGATCACGCGGCCGGCCGCCATGTTCACCTCGCGGACGCCTGCCGGGATGCCGTGCATGGCGCAGAGCCACGTGAGCTCGCGCACGAGCCGGTGGCTCACGGAGGTGGTGCTGAGTTTGCCTTCGGTCGTGACGTAGCCGTCGCCCAACGCATAGCCGGTGAGGTAGGCCTCGAAGAAGCGCCGCGGCAGGTCCCACAGCAGCTCGGGCACGTGCTTCTCATGGCTTCCCGTGCCGCACTGGCGCGCAAAGAACCGGCCGAGCGCGGCGACGTGATAAGTGATCTTCGTGCTGTTGTCGGCCGTCGCGACCACCTTGGGCTCGGCGCCGAATATCTCGCGCATGCCGCCGATCACGTCGGCGTGCAGGTCCGGCTCGTGCGAGCCGAACGTGAACTCGAGGCAGCCGTTCTCGCGACCTTCGGCGGTGTAGTAGCCGAGGAGCTTCAGGAGCGCCGGCGTGACCTCGACTTCCTCGGGGAGCGATTCGGGCAGGTTCGCGATCGCGCGCGGCTGGTGCACCCCGCGCTGCCACAGGCTCACCGTCATCTGCGAAACACCGACCGCCTGCGCGATCTCGGCCTGCGGCATCTCGCCGGCACTCGCCATCACGTACGCATGAGCCGCCTCGGCCTCGGACGTGTCGTCGTGGACGCGGAGCCGGAGCGGTGTCTCGGGTTCTGCAAAATCATGAGCCCGGGTGGTATGCGGCGTCCCGTGATCGGCCGAATACTCGCCGCGCACCTTGAGCGGGAGCTGGACGAGCACGTCGCCCGGCTTCAGGTCGCGCGCGGCGACCGCCTTGATCCCGTCACGCGTGCGGACGAACACGCTGTGGTCGCCCGTCGTCTTGAGTACGCCACCCAGGTAGCGGATCTCGAAGATCTCGTTCACACGATGCCGATAGACGGCGCCGGCGCGCTTCCACGCGCTGCCCTGGACGAACGTCTTTGACGAGCCGGCGAACTTGGACGCCTTCTCCTCGAAGCCGAGCGTCTGCACGCCCTCGAGCCGCACCGGGAAGCCCGCCGCATCCCCGGAGTAGAACCCGTCGACGTACGAGCCGATCTCCACGAGACGCGTCCCGCGGCCGTCGCGCACGAGCACCGGCGTGTCGCCGGTCACGGAAGCCCCCACACCGACAAACATCTCCACGAAATCCGAACCCGACATGCTGAAGAACGGCACGCCGGCCTCGCCGGCGACCGCCTTCGCGAGCAGCGTCTTGCCCGAGCCCGGCGGGCCCAGCAGCAGCGCGCCCTTCGGGATCCGGCCGCCCAGGCGCTGGAACTTCTGCGGCTCCTTCAGGAACTCGATGACTTCCTGCAGCTCCTGCTTCGCCTCGTCGCAGCCGGCCACGTCCTTGAACGTCACCCGCGTCTGCGACTCCATGAGCACGCGCGCCTTGCTCTTGCCGAAGCGCATCGCCGCCGAGCCGCCGCTCTGCATCTGCCGCAGCATGAACATCCACGCCACCAGGAACAGCAGCAGCGGCAGCCAGGTGAACAGCATCGACAGCCAATTGATACCCGGCGCCTGCACCGTGATCTGCGCGTTGGGATTCGTCTCGCGCGCCTTGTCGGCGAGCGAGGCGCCGTCGCCGAGGAAGTTCGTCTTGAACGACTTGATCGATACCGCGCGGCCGCCGATCGTCTGCGACGTCTCGCTGCGCAGGTCGCCCAGCACCGTGCGCGTCTCCTCGATGAACGTGGCGCGCTCGAGGTTCCCCTTCTCCATTTCCGTCACGAACTGCGTGTAGGGAATGTCGACGCGCTGCGCCGTGAGCAGGTTCCCCGCGTACATGCGGTAGGCGATGATCGCGAGCAGCAGGACGAGGGCCCAGAAGCCCATGGTGCGGAAGGGCCGGCCCGGGGGTGAAGGCAGCTGCGGGCCGCGGCCGCCGCGCTCTCCGCGCTGGCCGCGATCGCGACGCTCGTCGTCACCATCCCTGTGGAAGATGTTCACGCGACTACTCCTCCAGAACGCCCACGTAGGGCAGGTTGCGATAACGTTCGGCGGCGTCCATGCCGTAGCCGATCACGAATTCGTCCCCGATCGTCCATCCCTTGTGGTGCACGGGCACGGGGATCTTCCGGCAAGGCACTTTGTCCAATAGCGTTGCCACTTGGATGCTCGCGGCGCCCCGGGATTCGAGCAGATCGAGAATGAATTTGACACTTCGTCCCGAATCCACGACGCCCTCGCAGAGAACGAGATCGCGGCCGCGGATGTCGCTGCGCAGGTCCATGATGAGCTGCACGTTCCCGCTCGACATCGTGCCCGCGCCGTAGGACGCCACCGCGAGGAAGTCCATCTCCAGGTCCACGGGCGTCGCCCGCGCGAGGTCCGCCTGGAACATGCACGCGCCCTTGAGCACGCCGACGAACAATGGGTTGCGGCCGGACAAGGTCCGGGCGAGCTCGAGCCCCATTTCGCGCACGCGCTCCTGGATCTGGGCGGCGGTGAATAGAACTCGAATGGCGGGCTCGGTATGGAGAGCGGCGCGGGGGTCCGGCATGGGCGCTCCTGTGTGATCGCCGGGGACTCAGGCCGGCGTGCGGTCGTGGGGCGTCGTCCGTCGTCGCCTGTGGAGAGCCGAATCCCGTGTGGCGGGCGCACTTCGGCGGCGCTCTGGGCGATTCCCGAGTCTAGCATCGGCGCGCCCGGCGCGCCGGGAGGTCGAATCCGGTTGTCGTCCACCTTCGCCCGGGGCCACGAACCGGAGCCGCGAACGCTCGATCCGAGCCCGCCAGCCGTCCGGGAGCGCCGCCTCGGCCCTCGCCCGGGTTCCGGACAAGCAGCGGGTCAGTAGCGCGAGGTGCCGGGCGGTGAGCCCCGGGGCATCGCGCCCGGCGGGCCCGAGTCGGCGCCAGGCTCGGGCGAGGGCCAACCGCTGGAGCGACGGTGGCAGGGCCGCGAGGGCCGCGACCTCCAGCGCAGGTCCCTCCGGCGTGGGAACGACCGCCTTTCGCTGATGGGCGCTCGCCAGACGCCCGAGCACGCGGCCGGCGTCGGCCAGCTCCTCCGCCAGGGCTGCCGCCCGGCGCGCGAGGCGCTCGCGGCGCACCGGTGCGTGCGCCGCGGGCAGGCGCAGCGCGTCGAGCAGCGCCGGCACGGCCCCATGCCGGATGCGGTTGCGCGTGAACTCGGACGTGGCGTTGGTCGCGTCTTCGCGCCAGACCATCCCATGCTGGCGGAGGTCGCGCTCGATATCCGCCCTCGTGGCATGGAGCAAGGGCTTGATCCACGCCCCCTGCCGCGCGCGCATGCCGGCCATGCCGGTGAGGCCGGTGCCGCGCGCGAGCCGCATCAACAGCGTCTCCATCTGGTCGTCGGCCGTGTGCGCGGTGGCGATCGCGTTCGCCTCCACCCGCTGCGCGGCTGAAAGAAGAAACTCGCGGCGCAGCGTGCGCAGCCCGGCTTCACCTCGGAGCCCGCGCCTCCGCATGCGCGCCGCACAGTCCCAGCGCGCCGCGTCGAGCGGCGTTCGGAAGCGCTCGCTGAGCGCCTGGACGTGCGCGAGATCCGCGTCCGCATCTGCCCCACGCAGCCCGTGATGCAGGTGCGCGGCGCGGACGGAGAGACCGAACTCGCGCGCGAGCGAAGCCATCGCCACGAGGAGCGCGGTGGAGTCGGCGCCGCCGCTCACCGCCACCAGCACGGTCGCGCCCACGGGCAACCGGCACGGACCGCGGAGGGCTCGTCGCAGGACCGGCTCCAGCCGGCGGAGGCGCATGAGGGGCGCTTCTCGGGGTGGGAAGAGTGGTGGCGGCGGAGGGATTCGAACCCCCGACACAGGGATTATGATTCCCCTGCTCTACCAGCTGAGCTACACCGCCACAATGACTTGCCGAGCGTGAATCTCAGCGGACGAGCGAAGGTAGGGAGGGGGTCAGGGGCTGTCAAGCACTCGAGGCGGGCGGCTGAAGAGTGGCAGACATCGCCCGCTGTCGACGCGGTTCGCGAATCACCCGCGAAGCGCTCTCGATCAGCGGATCCACACCACCGAGCGCGTGCTCGCGACGCCGTCGACCAACGCCCGCACGTGATACAGGCCGGGGGGCACGCGTGAGCCGGCGTCGTCCGCTCCGCGCCAATCCCACTCGTGCGGCCCGGCCTCGAGCATCCCGTCGCTGAGCGTGCGCACGCTGCGACCGAGCAGGTCGTGAACGCTCACCCGCACGTGCGCGGACCGAGGCAGGTCGAGGTGGAGATGAGTCGTCGCGCGAGCCGGGTTCGGGAACGGTTCACGCCACGCGACGCGCGAGGGAAGTCCATCCTCGACGCCCACGACAGTCGCTTTCGTGCCGTCGCCCAGGAACGCCTGCACGTAGATGTCGAGGCCGTTCGTCGCCAGGTCGCGACCATCCTCCCAGTACACGAACCGGCCGGCGACGATGGGGCGCTGCTGCACGCCCGCCGCGACCGCGACGGGGTCGCCATCGGCGAGCCAGCAGCACGGCCGGTGCCCCGAGACGTCCAGCCGCGTGGCGTACACCTTCGCTTCGCCGCTCCGCGTGTCCTCCCAGGCGTAGAGGCCGTTAGCGGTTCGGGCGTGGTCCTGGCTGCCGGCGGCGGTGGACAGCGCGACGCCGTCGGCGGGCCAGCCCGCCGTGCGCGTGCCATCGTCGTTCAAGCTCTGCGCAAAGAGATCGTTCGCGTTCCCGGGTCCGGCATTCCGCGCGTCGCTCCACACGATCGATAACCCGAACGTCGACACGTCCTCGAGGTGGTCCACGGTCGGGGATGAAGTCACCACGATCCCGGAGTCCGGCCACGCCGGATCCGGCAGCCCGCTTGCGAGCAGCTTGCGAGCCACGATG
>DATLUU010000025.1:0-3317 GCA_035577885.1 Verrucomicrobiia bacterium | reverse complement strand
GACTCCCAGCTCGTGGGCGTGGAGAAGCCCGATCCCAGGATCTTCGACATCGCGCTCTCGAAGCTGGCGCTCTCCGCCGCCCGGACCGTCTACGTGGGGGATATCCGCAGCGTCGACGAGGCCGGGGCGCGCGCCGCCGGGATGCACTTCGTGCTCATCGACCCATTCGGCGATTATGCTGCCCCCGGCCAGGCCGCCGTGCGCCGGCTCGAGGACTTGCCGGCGCTGCTCGCTTCGCGTTTCCATCTGCCGCCCACCCGCTCGCTCCCATCCTGAACGGCCGTCCCCGTGAGGCGGCAGGAGGACGCACCATGAACGGCATCGCCCCGATCGTCGTCGACCCGCGCCTGCTCGAGCGCACTCATGCGGTCACGGAGCCCGAAGTCCCGGGCGCGCAGGTGTATCGCCATGGAAAAGTGCGCACGGTGTTCCACGCCGGCCCCGACCACTTCGTCATCGTCGCCAGCGACCGGCTCTCGGCCTACGACTCCGTGCTGCCGACGCCGATCCCGGGCAAGGGCGCCATTCTCTCGCTCATCTCCGCGTTCTGGATGAGAACACTCGCGTCCGCCTCGCCTCACCATCTCGTGAGCGACACTCCGGAGTCGTTCCCGTCGCCGTTCCGCGAGCACGCGGAGCGGCTCGCGGGCCGCGCTCAGCTCGTGCGCCGCGCCGAGCGCATCGACATCGAGTGCGTGGTGCGCGGCTACCTCACCGGCAGCGGCTGGAAGGAGTACCAGCGCTCGGGCGCGGTGTGCGGCGTCGGGCTGCCGCTGGGGCTCAAGGACGGCTCACGGCTCGAGCCTGCGATCTTCACCCCCGCGACCAAGAACGACACCGGCCACGACGAGAACATCTCGTTCGAGCGCATGGCGGCGATCGTGACCCGCCCCGTGGCCGAGCAGCTGCGCGCGAAGTCGCTGGCGATCTACCACGAGGCGCGCGCCCACGCCTGGTCGCGCGGGCTGGTGCTCGCGGACACGAAGTTCGAGTTCGGCTGGATCGACGGCGAGCTGACGCTGATCGACGAGGCGCTCTCGCCCGACTCGTCCCGCTACTGGGACCGCGCGGAGTACGAGGCCGGCCGGCTGCTGTCGTTCGACAAGCAGTTCGTGCGCGATTGGCTGGACGCGAGCGGCTGGAACCACGAGCCGCCGGCGCCGGCGCTCCCCGACACCGTGGTGGAGAAGACGCAGGAGCGCTACCTCGAGGCCATCCGCCGGCTGTCGGGGGCGCAGGGTTGAGCCAGGCGATGGGCGAGACCGCACCGGGACCGTCGGCCGCGGCGTGGCCGCGGGCGGCGCTGCTGTCGCTCTCCGACAAGCGCGGCGCCGCCGAGTTCGCGGCACTGCTGGCCAAGGCAGGAACGCGCATCATCGCCTCGGGCGGAACCGCTGAGCACCTGAGAAAATCCGGCGTGGCGGTGACCGCGATCGAGGACTGGACCGGAGTGCCCGAGCTCTTGGGCGGACGGGTGAAGACGCTGCACCCGCACGTGCACGCGCCCATCCTCGCGCGGCGTGGCTCGGCCGAGGACCTGGCGGAGCTGAAAGCACGCGCGCTCGAGCCCATCGATCTCGTGGCGGTGACGCTCTACCCGTTCGAGGACAAGGGCCGCACGCTCGATGACGCCGGCATGGTGGAGGAGATCGACATCGGCGGCGTGGCGCTGCTGCGTGCCGCGGCCAAGAACCACGACGCCGTGATCGTGCTCCACGATCCGTCGCAGTACGACGAGGTGGGCGAGGCGCTCGCACGCGGCGTCACCGCCGCGGAGCGCCGGCGCTGGGCGCTGGCCGCGTTCGCGCGCACCGCGCGCTACGACGGTGCCATCGCCGCCGAGCTGGCGCGGCGCGCGGCGGCGGCGGACGAGCCGCCCATGGTGGCGGCGCGCGTGCTCGAGCGCGCGCGCGCGCTCCTCTACGGCGAGAACCCGCACCAGGCGGCGGCGCTCTACGTGCGTTCCGGCGAGGCGGCGACGCTCCGTGCGCACCGCGAGACGAAGGAGCTGTCGTACAACAACCTGCTCGACCTCGAGGCCGCGGTGACGCTCGCGGGGCGCTTCGCGCACCCGGCGTGCGTCATCGTCAAGCACAACCAGCCCTGCGGCGCCGCGTGCGGGGCGACGCTGATCGAGGCCTACGAGAAGGCGTTCGCGTGCGACCCGCAGTCGGCGTTCGGCGTCATCGTGGCGGTGAACCGTGCGCTCGACCGTATGACCGCCGAGGCGCTGGCGAAGCAGTTCGCCGAGTGCGTGGCGTTCCCCGACCTCGTGCCCGAGGCGGACCGCGCGCTCGCCGGGCGGAAGAACCTGCGGCTCGTCCGGCTCACCGCCGCCGACCTCGCCACCGGCGAGCCGTGGCGGTGGCGCGCGGTGGGTCCGTGGACGCTGCTCGAGCGCGAGGCCGAGTCGCCCGCGCCGCCCTGGCGCACGGTGAGCCGGCGCCCGCCCACGGCGATCGAGTGGACGGGTCTCCAGTTCGCGTGGGAGGTCGTGGCCGCGGCGCGCTCGAACGCGGTCGCGCTCGCCCGCGGCGAGGCGCTGATCGGGCTCGGGAGCGGGCAGACCTCGCGCGTGGACGCCGTGGACGTGGCGATCATGAAGGCGAAGCGCGCCGGTCACACGCTGGCCGGCGCCGCGCTCGCGAGCGACGGCTTCTTCCCGTTCCCGGACGGCGTGGAGCACGCCGTCGCCGCCGGCGTGCGCGCCATCGTCCAGCCCGGCGGCTCGGTCAAGGACGAAGAGGTCATCGCCGCCGCCGATCGCTCGGGGGTGGCGATGGTGTTCACGGATCGGCGGGTGTTCCGCCACTGACGGAAGGAGACTGCGCATGGATGCGGGCCAGCGACGCACGATCGAGGGCGCGATGTTCGTCATCGCCATCGTGCTGTTCGTGTTCTTCTTCGCCAGGCAGGCGTGGGCGTGGGCGACCTGGAACGAGGCGAAGAACACGCTCGACTTCGGGATCGTGAAGATCACCAACCGGCCGCCGTTCCCGAACGACCTGCGCTCGGTGCTGCTGGGGCTGATCGTCCCCATCGCGCTCGCGGCGGCAGGTCGCGTCATCGGCCAGGGGAGCAGCCTGGGCCGCGGGAGCAGCGGCGCGTGATCCCTTTCGTGCTCGCGCGGCTGGAGGTGCTCACGCCGCGATCGGCGGAGGAGGCGATGGGCGCGCTCAAGCAGCTGCTGGCGGACGGGATCGAGCTCGGCGACCGGGGCTACCACTTGTTCGGCATTCGCCGCGGTCGCTACTTCAGCATGAGCCTGGGAGCACCCGTGCTCGGCGGCGGTGGCCCGGTGCTGCGGGCGTGGCTGC
>DATLUU010000024.1:0-2552 GCA_035577885.1 Verrucomicrobiia bacterium | reverse complement strand
GGTCCATCAGCGGCACCACGCCGCAGACCGTGAACCACGGCGCCGACGGCACCGCGGTCACCGCGGTCCCGGACGCGAACTATCACTTCGTGAGCTGGAGCGACGGCGTGCTCACGGCCACACGCACGGATACGAACGTCCAGGGCGACATCACGGTCACCGCGTCGTTCGCCATCAACCAGCACACGCTCACCTACAACGCGGGGGCGAACGGGTCGATCAGCGGCACCACGCCGCAGACCGTGAACCACGGCGCCGACGGCACCGCGGTCACCGCGGTCCCGGACGCGAACTATCACTTCGTGAGCTGGAGCGACGGCGTGCTCACAGCCACACGCACGGATACGAACGTCCAGGGCGACATCACGGTCACCGCGTCGTTCGCCATCAACCAGCACACGCTCACCTACAACGCCGGCGCCAACGGGTCGATCAGCGGCACCACGCCGCAGACCGTGAACCACGGCGCCGACGGCACCGCGGTCACCGCGGTCGCGAACTCCGGCTATCACTTCGTGAGCTGGAGTGACGGCGTGCTCACCGCCACGCGTACGGACACGAACGTCCAGGGCGACATCACGGTGACGGCGACGTTCGCGGTCACCTCGTTCACGCTCACCTACAACGCGGGCGCCAATGGCAGCATCTCGGGCACCACGCCGCAGAATGTGGCGCAGGGCGCCGATGGCACCGCGGTCACGGCCGTCCCCAACGCCGGCTATCATTTCGTGAGCTGGAGCGACGGCGTGCTCACCGCCACCCGCACGGACACGAACGTCCAGGGCGACATCACGGTGACGGCGTCGTTCGCGATCAACCAGTACACGCTCACCTACAACGCCGGACCCAACGGGTCCATCAGCGGCACCACGCCGCAGACCGTGAACCACGGCGCCGACGGCACCGCCGTCACCGCGGTCCCGAATGCCGGGTACCACTTCGTGAGCTGGAGCGATGCCGTGCTCACGGCAACGCGTACGGACACGAACGTCCAGGCCGACCTCACGGTGACCGCATCGTTCGCCAAGAACCAGGTGGTGGTGAGCCAGGTGTACGGCGGCGGCGGCAACGTCGGCGCGCTGTACACGAACGACTACATCGAGCTCTACAACCGTGGCTCGGACCCGGTGGACCTGAGCGGCTGGACGGTGCAGTACGCGTCGGCCTCCGGCGGCACCTGGTCCAGCACGGCGCTCTCGGGCTCGATCCAGCCGCACCAGTACTTCCTCGTGCAGGAGGCCGCCGGATCCGGCGGGTCGCTGGCGCTGCCGACACCGGACGCGACCGGCGGCACCGCGATGAGCTCGACGGCGGGCAAGGTCGCGCTCGTCAATGACGCCACGGCGCTCTCCGGCACGTGTCCGGGCGGCCTCACGATCGAGGACCTGGTCGGATACGGCGCGGCGAACTGCTCCGAGACCTCCCCTGCCGCGGCGCTCACGAACACCACCGCCGAGGTGCGGGACGGCAGCGGCTGCGTGGACACCGACAACAACTCCGCCGACCTCCATCCGGGCTCCCCGAACCCGCACAACAGCGCGGCACCGGCGAACAACTGCACGTTCACGCTGACGGTGAACGTGGATCCGCCGGCCTCCGGGAGTGTCTCCAAGTCGCCCGACCTCGCCAGCTACGCCTCCGGCGCGAGCGTGCAGCTCACGGCGACCCCGGCGGACGGCTATCACTTCGATCACTGGTCCGGGGGTGCGACCGGCAGTGCCACGCCGAACAACGTGACCATGAACTCGGACCTCGTGGTCACCGCACACTTCTTGCCCAACAACCTCGCGAGCCAGATGGTGATCAGCCAGCTCTACGGCGGCGGCGGGAACAGCGGGGCGAGCTACACGAACGACTACGTGGAGCTCTACAACCGCGGCAACGCCCCGGCGAACATCACCGGCTGGACGGTCCAGTACGCATCCGCGACCGGCACCGTGTGGAGCACGACCACGTTGATCGGCGTCGTGCCACCGGGTCACTACTACCTGGTGAAGCAGTCGTCGGGCGGCGGCGGGTCCACGGGTCTTCCCGCCCCGGACGCCATCGGCACGATCAACCTGGGTGCGGCCGACGGCAAGCTCGCGCTGGTCAACACGAACGTCGTCTTGACGGGTGGGACCCCGTCGAGCCCGACCATCGTCGATCTGCTGGGCTACGGAGCGGCGGACTTCTCCGAGTCCGCGCCGGCCTCCGCGATGAACAACACCACCGCCACGCTCCGCGGCCATGGCGGGTGTGACGAGACGAACGACAACCTCGCGGACTTCGCCAGTGGCTCGCCGGGTCCGCGCAACAGCGCCTCACCGGCGAACATCTGTGACGGGTGGCTGGGCGTGGGCCCGCGGCCAGCGGTGCTCTCGCTGTCGAGCCCGAAGCCGAACCCGTCGCACGGCGTGTCCTATGTCTCGTTCGGGCTGCCGCAGGAAGCCAGGGTGCGGCTGACGGTCTCGGACGTCATGGGACGTCGTGTCGCATCGCTGGTGGATGACGTGCTCCCGGCCGGGCAGCACGATGTGTCGTGGACCGGAAAGGGTGATGGCGGCCAGGCT
>DATLUU010000023.1:0-7452 GCA_035577885.1 Verrucomicrobiia bacterium | reverse complement strand
GTGCACCTCGAGGCCGGCCGCGTGCGCCAGCGGCAGGAGCTCACCCAGGGGATCGCGCCCCGAGCCCTGGAGCGGCTCGGGCGCCGGAAGCCGGTCGGAGCGGTACCACGCGTCGCCGCGGCCGATCACCTGCACCAGCAGCCCGCGAACGCCCATCCGCTTCGCGCGCTCGACGATGCGCGGAATGTCCTCCGGGTGGATGAGCGAGGTGCGTAAGACCCACATGTAGTCGACGGCCGCCCCGCTGTCCGGGCTCGTGGCCACCCAGCTTTCGGCCTGGGACGAGGACGTCGTGGCCCCGTCGGGATCCGGCGCCGCCGCGCAGGGCGGCGCGTCGAATGCCGGGAGCAGCGCCAGCAGCGCGCCCGCGGTCATCGCGAGCGCGCCATTGGGCCATGACGAACGCGGGCGGAAGGTCACCCTCCCGCCCGCGAGATCGTCCGGATCGTTCGTACGGTGGAGCCGCATCAACCCCCGCCGACCTTGCGCGGGCCGGTCCGCTGGCGCTTGCCGCCACCGCCGCCGGCTCCCGCTCCCGCGGCTTCCTTCTTCTTGCCGCGCTTCGGCCGATCTTCGGCCGCGGCCTCTTCGGCCTCGGCATCGGCATCGGCCTTCTTCTTCTTCGCCGCTTTCTCGCCGCTCTGGGCCAGGGCCTTCGCCTCGGCCGCGGCGATGCGAGCAACGCGCTCCTGCTCCTTCTGCTCGGCGCTCTTGATCAGCTCCAGGTAGGCGGTCTCACCCGCGTCCCCGAGCCGGTGACCGATGCGCACGATGCGCGTATAGCCGCCGTTGCGCTCGGTGTACCAGGGGGCGATGGTCGCGAACAGCTTGGAGACCACCTCGGGCTTCATCACGAAGCGCGCCACGTGACGCCGCGCCGCGAGATCGCCCTGCTTGCCGAACGTGATCATGCGCTCAGCGAGACGGCGCGTCTCCTTCGCCTTCGCCACCGTGGTCTCGATGCGCTCGTACTGGAACAGCGCCGTCACCAGGTTGCGCAGCAGCGCCTGCCGGTGCTCGCGCTTGCGTCCCAGCCTGCGATGATCCTTGCGGTGTCTCATGGGCTTGCTTTCTCTCGCAACCGCCGGGCCGGAGGCCCGGCGGAGGAAAAAGACTAGACCTCGGCGCGGGCCGAGGACTTGTTCTCGTAGTACGGGCTCACGTCCATGCCGAAGTGGAGGCCCATCTCGGCGAGGATGTCCTGGATCTCCTTGAGCGACTTGCGGCCGAAGTTGCGGAACTTGAGCATCTCCGCCTCGCCCTTCTGCACCAGCTCGCCGATGGTCTTGATCTCGGCGGCGCGCAGGCAGTTGCTGGAGCGCACCGACAGCTCCAGCTCCTCCACGCTCTTGTCGAGCTGGCGGCGGATGCGGACCTTGTCCTCGTCCACGGCCGCCTCTTCCTCCTGCTGCGGCTCCTCCTCGAAGCTGATGAGCAGGCTGAAGTGGTCGCGCAGGATCTTGGACGACATCGACACCGCGTCGTTCGGCAGGATGCTGCCGTCCGTCCACACCTCGACCGTGAGCTTGTCGTAGTCGATGCGCTGGCCGAGGCGCGTGGCCTCGACCGTGTAGTTGACCTTGGTCACCGGCGAGAACAGCGAGTCGATGGGGATGACGCCGATGGGGCGGTCCGTCGACGAGTGCTGGTCGGCGGAGACGTAGCCGCGGCCGCCGTTGATCTCGACCTCCATGCGCAGGTCGCCGTCACGGTTCAGCGTGGCGATGTGCAGGTCCTTGTTCAGCACCTCGACCTCGGCGTCCACCTGGAGGTCCCCGGCGCGCACCTCGCCCTTGCCGCGCATCTCGAACACGCCCTTCTTCGGGCCGTCGCCGAACAGCTTCAACCGCACCTGCTTCAAATTGAGAACGATCTCGGTGACGTCCTCGATCACGCCCGGCAGGGTCGAGAACTCGTGCAGCACGCCCTCGATGCGCACCGACGTGATCGCCGCGCCCTGCAGCGACGACAGCAGCACCCGCCGCAACGCGTTGCCGAGCGTGGTGCCGAAGCCGCGCTCGAGCGGATCGAGCATGAACCGGCCATAGCGGTCGGAGTTCGCGGCGTCTGCGACCAGACCCTTCGGCATCTGGAGATTCTTCCACTTCATCTTCAAGCCTCCCGGATTGGAAAGGCGATCGTCACTTCGAGTAGAGCTCGACGATCAGCTGTTCGTTGATCGGCACGCCGATGGACGCGCGCGTCGGCACGTGGAGGACCCGCCCCGAGAGCCTCTCGGCACGCAGCTCCAGCCAGTCCGGCACGCCCTGTCCCTTGCGGGAATCGAGCGAGTGCTTGACCACCGTCAACTCGCGGCTCTTCTCGCGGACCTGCACCTCGTCCCCGGGGCGCACCTGGTACGAGGGAATGTCGACCGCCTTGCCGTTCACCGCGAAATGGCGGTGACGCACGAGCTGGCGCGCGGCGCTGCGCGACGGCGCCAGACCGAGGCGGAAGACGACGTTGTCGAGACGGCGCTCGAGCATCTGCAGCAGCACCTCGCCGGTGACGCCCTTCGACTCGATCGCCTTGGTGAACGTGTGGCGGAACTGGCGCTCGAGCAGGCCGTAGATGCGGCGCGCCTTCTGCTTCTCGCGCAGCTGCAGGCCGTAGTTCGTCTCCTTGGCGCGCCGGCTCTTGCCGTGCTCGCCGGGCGCGTAGCCACGCCGCTCGAACGCGCACTTGTCGGTGAGGCAGCGCGCGCCCTTCAGGAACAGCTTCATCCCCTCACGCCGGCAGAGCCGGCATCGGGCATCGTGATAGACCGCCATTCGATTCTCCTAGACGCGGCGCCGCTTGGGAGGGCGGCAGCCATTGTGCGGGATGGGCGTGACGTCCTTGATGGCGGAGATCTCGAGTCCCGCCACCTGGAGCGAACGGATGGCGGCCTCGCGGCCGGAGCCGGGACCCTTCACCCACACCTCGACACGCTTGAGGCCCATGTTGATGGCCTCGCGTGCGGTGGCCTCGGCGGCCACCTGTGCGGCGAACGGCGTGCTCTTGCGCGAGCCCTTGAAGCCGGCCTTGCCCGCGCTCGCCCAGCTGATCACGTTCCCGTCCGTGTCGGTGATGGTGATGATGGTGTTGTTGAAGCTCGCCTGTACGTGGGCCACGCCATTCGTGCCCACCTTGCGGTCGCGCTTCTTCGCCTTCTTGACGTCTGCAGCCACTCGTTACCTCCCAAAGGGCGCGGAGTGCGCCCGAAAACGCTCAACCCTTCTTGCCAGCCTTCACCTTCTTGCCGCCCACGGCCATCTTCTTCGGGCCCTTGCGCGTGCGTGCGTTCGTCTTCGTGCGCTGTCCGTGCACGGGCAGGCCGCGGCGGTGCCTCAAGCCCCGATAGGCGCCGATGTCCATGAGGCGCTTGATGTTCATGGCGTGCTCGCTGCGGAGCGCGCCCTCCACCTTGTGCTCGCGCTCGATGAGCGTGCGCAGCTTGCCGGCGTCCTCGTCCGAGAGCGCCTTCACGCGCGTGTCCGGGCTCACGCTCGCCTTCTCCAGCAGCCGCTTCGCCGTGGCGGGGCCGATGCCGTAGATGTAGGTGAGCGCGACCTCGATGCGCTTTTCGGTGGGGAGATCGATGCCTGCGATACGTGCCACTGTTCGTCTCCTCTCAGCCCTGGCGCTGCTTGTGCCGCGGGTTCCGGCTGCAGATCACACGAATGACGCCCTTGCGACGCACGATCTTGCAGTGCTCGCAGATCTTCTTTACCGACGCACGGACCTTCATTTTCGAGCTCCTGTTCTTTCCAACGGGACTACTTGTAGCGATACACGATCCGGCCGCGGGAGAGGTCGTACGGCGACATCTCGACCGTGACCTTGTCGCCCGGCAGGATCTTGATGAAGTGCATCCGCATCTTGCCCGAGATGTGGGCGAGCAACTTGTGGCCGTTCTCCAGCTCCACGCGGAAAGTCGCGTTCGGGAGCGACTCGACCACGGTGCCCTCGACCTGGATGCCTTCTTCTTTCGCCAATCGTTCCTTTCCTGACGCGACGTCCCGTCAGTGACCGTTCGTGCCCACGGCGGCCATGAGCGCGCCGTAGACGTGGTCCTGCGGGCCCGTCCCGTTGACTTCCCTGAGCCGGCCCTGCGTGCGGTAGTGATCCGCCAGCGGAGCCGTCTGCTCCCGGTACACCTCCAGCCGCCGCCGCACCGTCTCCGCGGTGTCGTCGACCCGCTGGCGAAGCTCCGTCTCGGGATGGTCGTCGCAGTGACGCCCGTCTCGAGACGGCGCGCTCAGCGCGTTGTACACGCGCCGGCACACCGGGCATTCCCATCGAGCACTCAGCCGCCGGACCAGCTCCCCGTCCGGCGCCGTGAGCGCCACCACCACGTCCAGCGGCCTGCCTCGGTCCCGCAGGATCGCGTCCAGCGCGTCCGCCTGCGGAACGGTCCGCGGGAACCCGTCGAGCACGAAGCCCTCGCGGGCGTCGGGCTCGAGCGTGCGCTCGCGCACCAGCCCGATCATGACCGGATCGGGCACCAGCATCCCCTGGTCCATCAACTTCCGTGCTTCCATCCCGAGCGGGCTGCCCTTCGCGATCGCGTCGCGCAGGATGTCCCCCGTCGAGATCAAGGCCCACCCGCGATCGCTCGCGAGTCGGCGCCCCTGGGTCCCCTTCCCCACGCCGGGTGGGCCCAGCAGCACCACCTGCATGTCACATCCGCGAGCGGCCACGGATACGGCCGCGCTTGACGAAGCCTTCGTAGTGCCGCATGAGCAGGTGCGACTCCACCTGCTGCAGCGTATCCAACGCCACGCCGACGACGATCAGCACGCTGGTGCCGCCGAAGCCGACCGCGCGCACCTTGAACAAGCCGATGATGATGTCCGGCAGCACCGCCACGGCGGCGAGGAAGAACGCGCCCGGCAGCGTGATGCGGGACAGCACCTTGTCGATGTACTGCGCGGTGTGACGGCCCGGCCGGATGCCGGGGATGAAGCCACCGTACTTGCGCATGTTCTCCGCGAGGTCGTTCGGGTTCAGCACGACCGCGGTGTAGAAGTAGGTGAAGAAGATGATGATGATCGCGTAGAGGACGTTGTAGAGCACCCCGAACGGGTTGAACCACTGCGCCAGGCTCGCGAGCGGATGGTCCGGCGGCACGAAGCCCGCCACCGTCGTGGGCAGGATCATGATGCTCGAGGCGAAGATGATCGGGATCACGCCCGCGGTGTTGACGCGGAGCGGGATGTGCGTGCTCTGGCCGCCGTACATCTTGCGGCCGACCATGCGCTTGGCGTACTGGACCGGGATCTTGCGCGTGGCCTGGGTCATGATGATGACCACCGCGATCACCGCCACCATGATGGCGAGGATGACCGCGATCTGCACCACGCCGAGGCTGCCGGCGCGCACGCTGTCGATGGCCTGCATGAGCCGGTTCGGCACGCCGCCCAGGATGTTGACGAAGATGATGAGCGAGATGCCGTTGCCGATGCCGTACTCGGTGATCTTCTCGCCCAGCCACATCACCAGGATGGTTCCGGCGGTCTGCGTGATGATGGTGGAGAAGTAGAACGCGAACCCCGGCTGCGGCACCACCGACAGGCCCTGCGAGGCCCCGAGGTTCACGAGGAAGATGCTGTAGGCGTACGACTGGACGATGGAGATCATCACCGTCCCGTAGCGCGTCCACTGCGTGATCTTCTTCTGCCCCTCCTCGCCCTCCTTGCGCAGCTTCTCGAAGTACGGCACCACCGCGCCCAGGAGCTGGAGGATGATCGAGGCCGAGATGTACGGCATGATCCCGAGCGCGAACACGGTCGCACGCGAGAACGCGCCGCCCACGAACATGTCGTAGAGGCCGAACAGCGTGTTCGCCTGCGAGCGGAACGCCCCCGCCAGCGCCGCGGCGTTCACGCCGGGCGTCGGCATGTGCTCGCCGACCCGGTACACCACGAACATCGCCAGCGTGAACAGGATGCGCCGGCGCAGCTCGGGTACCTGGAAGATGGTGCGCAGCTTCTCGATCATCGCTCGGACGTCGCCTTCGGGTTCGGGGTCTCGACCTTGCCGCCCGCGGCCTCCACGGCCTTCTTCGCCGCCTCGCTCGCCGCATCCACCTTCACCGTGAGCGCGGCCTTCAACTCGCCGCCCGCGAGCAGCTTGATCGGGCCGGGCCGGCGCACCATCCTCGCGCTCCGGAGCCACGCGGCGTCGATCGTCGTGCCCGCGGGCGCGCCCGCGAGCCGCCCGACCTGCACGACGTGGTATTCGACGCGCGTCGGGTTGATGAACCCGCGCTTCGGCAGGCGGCGCTGGATCGGCATCTGGCCGCCTTCGAACCACACCGGGATCTTGCCGCCCGAGCGCGCCTTCTTGCCCTTGTGGCCCTTGCCGGCCGTGCCGCCCAAGCCGGTGGCCGCGCCCTTGCCGCGGCGCTTCGTGTCCTTCGTCGCGCCGGCGGCGGGACGGATGTTGCCGAGTCGCATCGAACTCTCGCTCATGGCTACTTCTCCTCCACCTTCACCAGGTGGCGGACCTTGAACACCATGCCCCGGATCTGGGGCGTGTCGTCGTGGATCACGGTGTGCTGCATGCGCCGGATGCCCAGCGCGCGCACGGTGGCGGCCTGGTCCTGCTTGTGGCCGCCCGCGCTCTTCACCTGCGTGATGTGGAGCTTACGCGCCATTGGTCGCTCGCTTCCCGAAGATCTCCTCGAGCGTGCGGCCACGCATCGCGGCCACGTCCGAGGGCCGGCGCAGGCGCTTCAAACCGTCCACCGTCGCCTTGCACATGTTGTGGGGGTTGCGCGTGCCGAGGCACTTGGTGAGCACGTTCTGGATGCCCGCCACCTCGAGCACGGCGCGCACGCCGGCACCCGCGATCACGCCCGTACCCGGGCTCGCCGGCTTGAGCATGACCTCGCCCGCGCCGAAGCGGCCCACGATCAAGTGCGGGATCGAGCCCGACTTCGTCACCGGGACATGGAACATGTTCTTCTTCGCCGACTCGCCGGCCTTGCGGATCGCGTCCGCGACCTCGTTCGCCTTGCCGAGGCCGACGCCGACGCGACCGTGCTGGTCGCCGAGTGCCACGATGGCGTTGAACGAGAACCGCCGGCCGCCCTTCACCACCTTGGCGCAGCGATTCACCTGGATCACGCGCTCCTGGAACTCGCTCTTCGGCTGGTCCGAGTCGCGCGGACCGCGCCGCTCCCGCTGGGGTCCTGGCATGTGCCGCGCTCCTAGAAGTTGAGGCCGCCGGCGCGAGCGCCGTCGGCGAGCGCTTTGACGCGCCCGTGGTAGAGGTAGCCGCCGCGGTCGAACGCCACGGCGGAGACGCCCGCCTCCTTCGCGCGCTGCGCGAGGAGCTTGCCGACCGCGGCCGAGAGCCCGACCTTGCCCTTGCCCTCGATCAGCGACTTCACGTCGTCGCGGCTCGAGGCCTGGGCCAGCGTCACGCCCTTCGTGTCGTCCACGATCTGGGCATAGATGTGCGCCG
>DATLUU010000022.1:0-3464 GCA_035577885.1 Verrucomicrobiia bacterium | reverse complement strand
GGTCAAGCGCGCGGAGGACGCCCGCATCGAGCGCAAGGGGAACCGGGTCGACGTCTACGGGCTGGTGGTGCGCTCGCACTTCACGCCCGACATCGTCAAGGTGAACCAGGGCGACGACGTCTACTTCCACTGGACCAACCTGGAGCAGGACGACGACATCGCGCACGGCTTCGGCATCCTGTGGTCGAGCAAGAACATGCAGATCGAGCCCGGCGAGACCAAGACCATCCGCTGGACCGCGGAGAAGACCGGGATCAACCCGTTCTACTGCTCGAACTTCTGCAGCGCGCTGCACCAGGAGATGCAGGGTTACATCGAGGTGCGCGCGAAGGGCAGCCCGCAGGCGGCCATCGTGCGTCCCGATGCGAGGACGATCGCCGAGATCAACGCCCTGCTCGCCGCGCGGTGAGCGGGACAGCTTCCACGGGGGCGGGCCGGCTCGTCGGCCCGCCCCGGGATAGAATGAACCCATGAGCTACCTGTCCGAGAAGTTCCGCCCCACCGAGCGCGGCCTGATCCTGTTCGCGGCCGTGGTGCTGCTGCCGGTGTTCTTCCTGCCGGTGTTCCCGATCTGGCACATGCACCTGCGCGCACCGCAGTACCCGGAGGGGCTGAACCTGGCGATCTACACCAACACCATCCGCGGCGACGTGGACAAGATCAACATGCTGAACCACTACGTGGGCATGCACGCGATCACCGCGTCGGACTTCCGGGAGTTCTCCTACATGCCGCAACTCCTCACCGGGTTCGGCGTGCTGGCGCTGCTCGCGGGCCTCACCGGACGGCGCTGGCTCGCCATGCTCGGCTGGCTCGCCTTCACCGGCTTCGCGGTCTACATGTTCCGCGACTACGTTCTCTGGCTCTACCACTATGGCCACGACCTGGATCCGCGCGCGGCGATCAAGCTCCAGGTGTTCACGCCGCCGGTGATCGGCTTCAAGCAGATGGCGAACTTCAAGGTGTGGAGTTACCCCGGACTGGGCACGTGGCTGCTCGGCGTCGCCTGGGCGCTGGGCCCGATCGCGGTGCTCGCCGAGCGCTACGGCCGCAGCCGCTCGCGCGCACACGAGGTCGCCTCGGGAACGGTTGGCGCCTAGACTCGCGCTGATGCGTACCCTCCCCGCAGTGCTCGCGGCGCTCGCCATGCTTTTCGCGCCACCCGCCCGCGGCCGCACGCTCCACGTGCCGGCCCCCGCCGCGGGCGACACGTCGCGCGCGGCCGCCGCGGCGATCGCGGAAGCGCAACCCGGCGACACCATCGTCCTCGGCGCCGGTGTGCACCGCGGACCCCTCCGGATCGCGCACCCGATCGTGCTCACCGGCGAGCCGGGCGCGATCGTGGACGGCGGCCACCGCGGCACCGTGATCGAGGTCGGCGCCTCCGGCACCCAGCTCGCGTCGCTCGCCGTGCGCGCGAGCGGCACGCGCGTGATCGACATCGACAGCGGCATCCACGTGCTCCGCGCCGGCGGCGTGCTCGTGCGCGACGTGCGGCTGGACGACGTCCTCTACGGCGTCTACGCGGAGCGTGCGGACGACATCCACGTCTCGCATTGCACGCTCACCGGCCGGGTGCAGCCGCTCGACGAGTCCGGCGAGGGGAACGGCATCCACCTCTGGTACTGCTCCGACTCGGACGTGCACGACAACGACGTCTCGCACTTCGTCGACGCCATCTATTTGTCGTTCGTGACCCGCATGGACGCGCAGCGGAACCGACTCCACGACAACGGCCGTTACGGGCTCCACACCATGTACTGCCAGCAGAACCGGTTCGTGGAGAACGAGGTCACGCGCGACGTCGCCGGCTGCGCGCTCATGTTCACGAACCACGTCGAGATCTCGCGCAACCGGATCGTCAGGAACCGCGGCCCGCGCACGTATGGCCTGCTGCTGCGCGACTGCTCCGACGGCAGGTTCGAGGGGAACCGCCTCGTCGACAACACGATCGCGGTGTTCATGGACGGCTCGAACCGCAACCACCTGGAGGGGAACCTGGTGCAGGACAACGGCTGGGGCATCCTGCTGTTCTCCTCCTCGGCCGGGAACGTGTTCACCGGGAACGACTTCATCAACAACGACTACCCGGTGGCGTTGGACATGCGCCGCACCGACAACCACTTCGACGACGGCACTCACGGCAACTACTGGAGCGACGCGGCCGCGTTCGACCTGGACGGCGACGGCGTGAGCGACGTGCCCTACGCGCCGGTGTCGGCGTTCGCGTTCGTGTCCAAGCAGTATCCCGACCTCGCGGTGTTGGCGAAGAGCCCGGCCGTTGCCTCGCTGGCGGTGGCCGAGCGCGTGTTCCCGTCGCTGCGACCGAGCGAAGCGGTGGACCACTTCCCGCGCGTGCGGCCGGCGACGTCGCCGGCGCCGGGTGGCCCGCGCGTGGTGCGCGAGACCGGGCCCGAGGCCGCCGCGCCGCGAGACTGGGGCGCTGCGGTTGGCTTCGCCGCTGCGGCACTCGTGGGGCTTGCAGGGCTCGTCGCCGGGAGGCGCGCATGAGCATGGTCCGCACCGAGGCGCTCACCAAGCGGTACGGAAACGTGCTCGCGGTGAACGGGCTGTCGTTCGCGGTCGAGCCCGGTGAGACGTTCGCGATCATCGGTCCCAACGGCGCCGGCAAGACGACGACGCTGCGCATCCTCCTGGGATTGACGCTCCCGGATTCGGGCCGCGCCGAGGTGGGCCCGCGCGCACTGCCGCCGCATCACCCGGAAGCGCGGCGCGACCTGGGCTACGTGCCGCAGCGCGTGGAGTTCCCGCACGGCCGCACGGTCAGCGAAGTGCTGCGCTTCTTCGCCGACATCCGCGGGCTGCCGAAGGGCGCGGTCGAGCGCGCGCTCGAGCGCGTGGGGCTCACCTCGCACGCCGCGCGCCGCGCGAGCGAGCTCTCCGGCGGATACACGCAGCGGCTCTCGCTCGCCCAGGCGCTATTGGCGGACCCGGCGCTGCTCGTCCTGGACGAACCCACGGCCAGCCTCGACCCCGAGGCGACGTGGGAGTTCCGCTCGCTCGTGGAGCAGCTCCAGCGCGAGGGGAAGACCATCCTGCTCTGCTCGCACCTCTTGACCGAGGTCGAGCGCGTCGCCGACCGCGTGCTGATCCTGGTCGAGGGCCGCGCCGCCGCGCTCGAGCGCCTGGCCGTGCTGCGCGAGCGCCAGGCACGCGACGCACAGCTGGCGATCGAACAGGGCGTGGAGCCGCCGAGCCTCGAGGACGTGTTCCTGAGCGTCGTCCGCGGCGAACGAGCGACGCCCACCACGAGCGCGGGCGCTCGCACATGAAGCGCTACGTCATGCTGCTCGGCTCGGCCCTGGCGGTGGGACTCGTGCTCATGTTCATCGCGCGCACCGTGCACATGCCGGCGCCCGCGGTACCCAAAGTCGCCGAGATCCCGAGCGTGGACTTGACGCTGACGCTGACGAAGCAGGGCATCACGCCCGAGAACAGCTCGG
>DATLUU010000021.1:0-4185 GCA_035577885.1 Verrucomicrobiia bacterium | reverse complement strand
ATGCCGCAGAAGATGCAGCGCAGCATGTTGATCTCGTAGCGCTCGGCGTAGCGCTCGCCGTGCGAGACCGGGTTCGCGGGGTCGTTCTCCGCGGCCTTGACGAAGATCGCGTCCGCCGGGCAGGCCACGGCGCACAGCTCGCAGCCGACGCACCGCTCCAGGCCGTCGGCATGGCGGGCGAGGATGTGGAGGCCGCGGAAGCGCGGGAACATCTCCAGCTTCTCTTCCGGGTACTTCACGGTGAACGGCTTCTTGAACAGGTTCTCGAGCGTGACGCCCAAGCCTGTGGCGAGTTCCTTGATCATCCGTTCTCCCCCGACATACCTCGGACGCGCTGCGTAAAGGTCGAGTTCATGTCGCAGCGTATCGGCGCGCGTGGGCGACCGCAAGCCGGTCGCGCGCGCCCCGCCGCGTCAGTGGAACCAGGCGATCGAGAGGCGGAACGCCTGCATGCGGGTGTTGACCGCGTCATCGCGGCTCGGCTCGCTCAGCATCACCTGGTACGCGGTCTCGACGCGCACGGGTTGGCCGCCGATCGCGTGCTCATACGATAGCGAGCCAGAGATGCCGGTGAGCCAACGGTGGAAGCGGGCGGTCTCGTCGGTCTCCAAGCGACCCGTGATCGGCACTCCCGGCGAGGGCTCCTGAAGCTGCGGACGCTGCCCCGGCGCTGGCCCGAGGAACTGCACCAACGACAGGTCGCGCGTGACCGTCGCCTTCAAGAGGTAGGAGAGCTCGGGCGAGATCGACACCCGGAACCCGTGCGGGAACAGGAGGCTTCCGGCCGGGGCCAGCGTCAGTTGCTGGAATCGCAACTGGTCGTCCGCCCACTGGTCGTAGCCCTGGCCTCCATTGAAGAACTCATTGCCGGTCGGGTGCTTCGACGACGCCGTCGGCTCCTCGTATCGGAAGGCGAGGCCATGGCCCCACCGCTCACCATGGCGCGCTTCGGCCAGCAGGCCGGCGCCGAACGAAGCACCCGACTGGTCCGTTGCCGGCACTCCGCTCTGCGACACGGTGCTCACCGGCGTCTCCGCGAACCCGCTCCAGCGCGTCGAGAGCTCGACCCCACAGCGCCTCTGCGCGTGCCCGGGTGTGGCCCACGCGGCGAGAAACAGGATCGTCACCAACAGCTTGCGGCCCATGGAACCTCCCACACCGGTCGGGGGCGCGCTGGAGCATAGCGGAGATCCAATCCGATCACTCCATAGACTCGGCGGACTCCTTCGCCAGGTTGAGATCCGAGTACGCGGCGGCCACATCGAGTCGCAGCGACGCCTGCGGCCAGAACAGATGGCCGAGAGCGAGCCGACCGCTCACTCCCCAGTCGTCCGACTCGCCCACCTCGAGCGAGCCGTCGAAGCTCGGCTCGACATGCAAGTGCGTGCGCTCGGTCTGGTAGCCGAAAGCGAGCTCGCCCACGTCGGTGAGCCGGGCGTGGCCCGGCTCGCGGTCGGTCCGCAAGGCATCCAGGACACGCAAGGGCGAGATGCCCAATCCGAAGCTCTCCGTCGTCTCGATCACCTCGAACGGCTCCGGCGGGAACGGCGCGCTGATGACGATCGGCCCCGTGTCGAAACGCGCCCTGCCGAGCCCGGTGAACGGCTGCCCCATCATCGACACGCCGACGCCCGCACCGCCGATCAGGGCTGTTGCGAGTCGAACACCACGTCGTTCGAGAACGACGGGTTCAGGTTCGTGTGGCCCTGCACCCAGCTCACGCCACGGAGCCCCGCGAGTGTCGCCGGGTTCGCCCACACGTCGGGCTCGCCCCAGAGCACGGCCGCGCCGGCACCGGCCATCGCGGCGGAGCGGATCGAGGTGCCGATGCCCAGCGTGGCCGGCGGCGGCGAAGGCAAGATGGTCTGTGCTCGCGCCGACGCGGACGCGAGCGCGAGGATCGAGAGGAGAAGGCCCACGGAGCCGAGCCGCAAACCGCACGCCGCGCGCTGGCTCAGCGCACGTCCTCCCAGATGCGCGACGGGTCCAGCCACAGCGACCAGCCCTGGCGGAACAGCCGGTCGGTGCCGCTCGTGAACGGAGGCGTGCTCGCGAGCTGGTAGCCGACACTCCCCCACGGCCCGATCGGCAGCGTCACGCCGCCGCCGTAGGTCATGCCCTCGATGCTGCCGCTGGGGTTGTCGGGATCGGAAACGTACCCCACGCGCAGCGCGAGCAGGCGAAGCACGGCGGCTTCGAACCCGTAGTGATCGCTCGCGGCATCCGGGGAACCGCCCGGCTCGAGGTGGCGCAGGTCGTGGTCGTAGGCGAGTCCCATCGCGAGCGTGGGGATGTCGCCCGGCCGCCACCACGGGAGCGACGGCGGCGACGACGCGCGTTGCGACGGCGGCGCCGGCGACAGCCGCAGCGCGAAGCCGGTGCGGTCGATCTGGACCGTTTCCGCCGCGGGGTTCTCGGTCGCGGCAGCGAGCGTGTTGAGCTGCGAATACGCCCCGGAGAGATCGAGCCGGAACGGCGCGTCCTCGCCCCACCAGCGCGCCAGCGCCAGCCGGGCGGCCACACCCCAGTCGTACGTCGACGCCTCCTCGAGCGTGAAGCCCGGGTCGATGAACGCCTTCGAATCCTTGCTCTGGTAGCCGACCGTGACATCGCCGTACGACGTGAACGAGCGCGGGTGCTTCCCCAGCCGAGTGAAGGTCTCGGCCAGTTTGAGCGGCGAGCCGCCCACGCCCCAGCCCTCGCTCAAGTCGTACGGCGAGTAGCCTTCGATCCCGAACGGCGGCAGGCTCACCGGCCCGTAGTCGATCTTCGCCTTCCCGAGCCCCGAGATCGGCTGGCCCATGAACGAGAAGCCGAGGCCGCCGCCGCCGATCAAGAGCCGCTGCGAGCTGAACACCTGGTGGTCGTCCACGCCGGGCAGGATGTGCGTGTGGCCGGTGACGAAGCCGACGCCGCGCACACCCGCGAGCGATGCCGGGTTCGCCCACACGCCGGGCTCGCCCCACGTCACCGCCGCGCCCGCGCCGCCCATGGCGGCGGAGCGGATGGAGGTGTCGATGAGCAGGGACGTGGGCGGCGGCGCGTAGAACTGCGCGCGCGCGGTTCCCGCCGCGGCGCTCGAGGCGAGCAGCACGGCGAGCCAGCGCCGCGCGAGGGTCCATGTCGGACGCATGGAATCAGGCTCCGGAGGGTGGGAAGCTCGCCGCGACTCTACATCCTCGGCAGCGTGATGCCCACCTGCTTCTGGTACTTCCCGGCCTTGTCCTTGTAGCTCACCTCGCACACCTCGTCGGCCTCGAAGAACACCACCTGGGCGATGCCCTCGTTGGCATAGATCTTCGCCGGCAGCGGCGTGGTGTTGCTGATCTCCAGCGTCACGAAGCCCTCCCACTCGGGCTCGAACGGCGTGACGTTGGTGATGATGCCGCAGCGCGCGTACGTCGACTTGCCCATGGTGATCGTGAGCACGTTCCGGGGGATGCGGAAGTACTCGACCGTGCGCGCGAGCGCGAACGAGTTCGGCGGCACGATGCAGACGGGGCCCTTGAAGTCGACCATGGAGGCCGGGTCCACGTTCTTCGGGTCCACGACCGTGGAGTTGACGTTGGTGAAGATCTTGAACTCGTCGGCGACGCGGATGTCGTAGCCATAGCTCGAAAGCCCGTACGAGATCACGCCCTCTCGCACCTGCTTCTCCTCGTAGGGCTCGATCATCTTGTGTTCCCGGCACATTCTGCGGATCCAGTGGTCGGGGCGGATCGACATGCGCGCTCCTTCGCGAATCGTAGGCGGGTCAGAATCGTCCGAGCAGCCGCACGGCGTGCACGAGCTCGGGGATCAGGAGTTCTTCGAGGGCCTGCCGGACGGCGCCGGAGGAGCCGGGAAGGTAGACGACGAGCCGCCCGCGCGCGACCCCTGCGCCCGCGCGCGAGAGCCACGCCGCACTCCCCACCTCGCGCGCGGAGAGCGCGCGGAAGCGCTCGCCGAATCCCGGGAGCGGGCGATCGAGCAGCGGCTCGAGCGCCTCGGGCGTCACGTCACGCGGCGCGAGGCCCGTGCCGCCGCACAGCACGATCACGTCGGCTTCGTTCTGCGTCGATGCGGAGCGCACGAGCTCGCGGATCAAAAGGAGCTCGTCGCGCACGGACGCATGACGCTTCACGGTGAAGCCCCCGTCGGTCAGCTTCTGCGCGAGCAAATCGCCCGACACGTCGTCCTTCGCCT
>DATLUU010000020.1:0-5785 GCA_035577885.1 Verrucomicrobiia bacterium | reverse complement strand
GACCTCCCGGCGGCGTTGATCGAACGGCTCTCGGGCGAGGCCGGTCGCGTGGGCCTTCTGGTGCAGCGCGGCACGGGCGTGGTGCTGGAGCAGACGCATCCGACGCTCACCCGGCAGGGCATCACGGTGTGCTCGCTGGACCGTGCCACGCGCGAGCACGAGGCGCTGCTCAAGCCGCACCTCGGCGCGCTGCTGCACGACGACTACGACTGGTACGCGGCGCTCGGCTCGAGCCTGCGGCAGGGCGGCGCGTTCGTGCACGTGCCCAAGGGCGTCAAGGCCGAGCTGCCCGTGCGGCTCTTCCACTGGATCGACGGCGCGGGCCGGCTCGTCGCGCCGCGCAGCGTGGTCATCGTCGAGGCGGACGCCGAGTTGACGCTCGTCGAGGAGATGCTCTCGGAGACGGTCGAGGGCGCCTCGCTCCACGCCGGCGGCACCGAGGTGTTCGTGGGGCAGAACGCGAAGCTCACGTACGGCCAGATCCAGGACTGGGGCCGGAACGTGTTCCACTACGGCAACATCCGCGCCGACATCGGGCGCGACGCCGAGCTGCAGTGGATGCAGGTGATGGTGGGCGGCCGCATGACCAAGGCGAACGCCTACTTCAACCTGAACGGCCAGGGCGCGCGCGCGTTCGTGAACGGCTTCATGTTCGGCGACCAGCGCCAGCACTTCCACCTGCACACGCTGCAGCGCCACCTGCAGCCGCATACCACCAGCGACCTGCTGATCAAGTGCTGCCTCAAGGATCGCGCCCGGAGCGTCTACCAGGGCTTGATCCAGGTGGCGGAGGACGCGCAGCGCACCGACGCCTACCAGGCGAACCGCAACCTGCTGCTCTCCGACCAGGCGCGCGCCGACAGCATCCCGGGCCTCGAGATCCTCGCCAACGACGTGCGCTGCACGCACGGCGCCACGCTCGGATTCGTCGATCCCGAGCACCTCTACTACCTCATGGCCCGCGGCCTGCCGCGCGTCGCGGCGCAACGACTCATCGTGGAGGCGTTCTTCGAGCCGGTGATCGCGCGCATCCCGCTCGAGACCGTGCGCGAGCGCCTGCGCGGCGAGATCGAGCGCAAGATCGACTGATGACGACGACCGGGTCCGTGCCGGCGGCCGGGCCGAGCGCCGGCGCGGGCGCCGTATTCGACGCGCGGCTCCTGAAGGCGCAGTTCCCGATCTTCTCCGCGCCGCGCGAGAAGCCGCTCGTCTACCTGGACAGCGCGGCCACGTCGCAGAAGCCGCAGGCGGTACTGGACGCCATGTCCCAGTACTACGGGACGTGCAACGCCAACATCCACCGCGGCGTCTACGCCATCGCCGAGCAGGCGACGGCACTCTACGAGGACGCTCGCCGGCGGTTCGCGTCGTTCGTGAACGCGAGCCCGCGCGAGATCGTGTTCACGCGCAACTCCACCGAGGCGTTGAACCTGGTGGCTCGTGCGTACGGCGCGTGGAAACTCGAGCCCGGCGACGCGGTGCTGCTGACGCCCATGGAGCACCACTCGAACCTGGTGCCGTGGCAGATGCTCGCCGCGGAGCGCCGGCTCGAGCTGCGCTTCATCCCGCTCACCGGCTCGGGCGAGCTGGATCTCGAAGCGCTGCCGCGGCTTCTTGCCGACGGCAAGGTGAAGCTGTTGTCGCTCGTTCACGTCTCGAACGTGCTCGGCACCGTGAACCCGGTGGCGGAGATCGCGCGGGTGGCCAAGCAGCACGGCGTCACGGTCGTGGTCGATGCCTCGCAGAGCGCGGCGCACATGCCGCTCGACGTGAAGGCTCTGGGCGTGGACTTCCTCGCCTGCACCGCACACAAGATGCTCGGGCCCACCGGCATCGGCATGCTCTGGGGCCGGCGCGAGCTGCTCGAGGCGATGCCACCGTTCCTGGGCGGCGGCGAGATGATCCGCACCGTGACACTCACCGAGTCGACGTGGAACGAGCTGCCGTGGAAGTTCGAGGCCGGCACCATGGCGATCGCCGAGGCGGTGGGTCTGGGTGCCGCGGTGCAGTGGCTCGAGCGGGTGGGCATGGAGCACGTGTTCGCGCACGATCGCGAGCTGGCGGCGTACGCGATGGTTCGGCTCGGCGAGCTGGACGGCGTGAAGCTCCTCGGGCCGCCGGCCGACCGGCGCGGCGGCGTGGTGGCGTTCACCGTGGAGGGCGTCCATCCCCACGACGTCGCCATGGTGCTCGACCGCGACGGTGTCTGCGTGCGCGCCGGGCACCACTGCGCCATGCCGCTCCACGACCAGCTCGGCATCCCCGCGAGCGTGCGCGCGTCGTTCCACTGCTACTCGCTACGCGAGGACGTGGACGCGCTCGTCGACGGCTTGCGCGGGGTGCGGAAGCTGTTCGCGCGCTGAAGCGCGGCGCTCAGCCGGCGCGCCGGTCGGGCCCGCCGCAGGTGCAGTCGAGGCAACCGTGCGTCGCGCACGTCCCGCACGAGCGTCGGAGCTGCTCGCGCAGCGCCTCGCGGCCGCGGAAGAGCCGCACCGAGGCGTTGTTGGGCGTGATGCCGGCGTGTTCGGCGAATGCCTTCACGCTCATCTCGTCCATGTCGACGCGGCGGACGGCCTCGGCGTACTCGGGCTTGAGCGTTTCCAGCATCTCGTTCACGCAGCCGCACACGGCGTCGAGCAGCTCGGCGTCGGCAGCGGGAGCGGACGTCTCGCCCGTGTTCGCCGCGCGATCGGTGGCGCGCTGCTCGGCGGCGCGGCGCCGCCAGTGGTCGGTGAGCGCGTTCCGCAGCGTGCGGTAGAACCAGGCCACGACCGAGTCCTCGTCGCGCAGCCGCGCGGCGCCCGCGAGGCCGCGGACGAACGCGTCCTGGAGGATGTCCTCCGCCACCTCGCGCGAGCCCACGCGCCGCTCGAGGAAGGCGAGGAAGCGGCGGTGGTTGTCGACGAGCGTCTTCACGACTTCTGGCGTGGTTGGCTGCGCCACGGTTTCGTTCGGTTCGAGCACGTGTCCCCCCGGTGAAAACAGGAGCAGGCCCCGGCCGGAATCTACTCCGGCCGGGACCGTGCGGGTGTCAGCGACCGCAGCTGCAGCCGGGGCTGCACGCGCACCCGGGGTCGCACGGGCACGTCGGTCCGCACGTGCAGGCGACCTGGTCCTGCGCGGCGTTCGCGCAGTCACACGTGGGGGCGGCGAGCGGGGTGGCATCGTCGAGGCGGTTCAAAGGCGATCTCCTTCGAGGTTCGTGGCCGCGTCCCGGCCCCCGTGCGGGGGCCCGTCCACGGCGCTTCCACCCCTGCTGACGCACGAGGGCTTCCGCTCTTACACCCCGATTCCGAGCGGTCAGGGGGCCCCCGGCAACCCCGTACGAGCCATGCCCTTCACGCGCGGGATGGCGTATCGTATCGGTGACATGGACTCACTCTTCCGCGACCACATCCTCGATCACTACAAGAACCCGCGCTGCCACGGCACGCTGGAGCGGCCCGACGCGCGCGTCGAGGACGCCAACCCGCTGTGCGGCGACCGGCTGCGCATGGAGTTCCGCTTCGCCGACGGGCGCGTGGCCGCGGTGCGCTTCACCGGGACCGGGTGCTCGATCAGCCTGGCCTCGGCCTCGCTCCTGTGCGAGGCCATCGAGGGGAAGACGCTGGATGAGGTCAAGGCCGTGACCCGGCAGGACGTGCTCGACCTGCTGGGCGTGGACGAGCTGGGGCCGGTGCGCAGCAAGTGTGCGATGCTGGCGCTGAAGACGGTCAAGGCAGCAGCCTACGGCGTGGCCACGTGGACGGACGAGGAGTCCGACAGATGACGCCCACCACCGGCCGCTGGCTGAGCGTGGCGAGGGCCGCGGACATCCCCGTGGGACACTCGCTCATCGTAAGGCTGGACGACGTGCCGGTGGCGGTGTTCCATCTCGCCGACGGCTGGTATGCGATCGAGGACATCTGCACGCACGACGGCGGGCCGGTGGCCGAGGGCAGGCTCGATGGCGCGATCATCGAGTGCCCGCGCCACGGCGCGACGTTCGACGTGCGGACGGGGGCCGCGCTGACGTTCCCCGCGGTGTCGCCCGTTCCCACCTACGCGGTGCGCGTGGTCGGGGACGACGTGCAAGTGGAGTGGTCATGAACGACGACAAGCGAGCCGTGAATCCGCACACGGGCCAGCCGCTGCCCGACGAAGCCGCACCACAGGCGCCCGCTGCAGAGGCGAGCGCCGGTACCCCCACCGTCCCCAAGCAGTCCGGCCCGCCGCAGCTCTCGAGCATGCCGAGCGCCCAGGAGCTGGCAGTGCGCTCGGTGCTGGAGACGGTGATGGATCCGGAGCTGGGCCTGTCGGTGATCGACCTCGGGCTGATCCGCGAGGTGCACTTCCTCACCGGCAAGACGCTCGTGCGCATGATGCTCACGACGCCGTTCTGTCCCTACGCGCCGCAGATGATGGCGGACGTGAAGCAGGCCACCGAGAGCGCCGTGCCGCAGGAGGCCGAAGTGGAGATCCTGCCCGACGCGTGGAGCCCCGACATGATGCCGGACCCGGGGCTGCTCGGCTTCAGCTACTGAGTTGTGCTCCGCAGATTGCAGATGAGCGGTGCCATCTCCTTGTGGGGCGGGCGCCTGCGGTCGGCTCACGCCGCGTATTTGAGCTGCCGCCGCCGGGTCTGCGGGTACTGCCGTGCCGGCACACGCCCCCAGTAGTGGTCGGCCCACGCTTCCGGCAGCCCGATCCGCGCCGGGAATAGCCGCCATTGGAGGATCTCGCGCACGCTCAAGCGTCGCTCACACACCCCCGCCCGCATCGCCGGCGTGCCGCCACCGCGTCGCTCGGAGAACCACTTCACGTAGTTGCGCCACACCAGCATCACCCACATCCGGCCGATGCCGCCGCTGGCGCGCTTCGAGAACGCGATCGTCTCGCGCTTGTGGTTCGCGCACGAGTGCCGCACCAGGCCGTCGAACAGGTTGATGGCGAACAACGTGTGGCGCGGGGTCCGCGCCGCCCGCGAGGAGACGGTGTGGTGCTCGACCTCGAGGCCGACCAGCGCTCGCAGCGCCCGCGGGTAGGCGGCGTGCTCGTCGCTGTGGAGCTCGAGGCGCCGGGAGCCGGCGGCGACGATGCCCAGCACGCGGGCGACCTCGCGCTCGACCGAACGCGGGTCGGGACGCCCGAGCGCGCGCTCCAACTCGGCGCGGCGGCGGCGCTGGCGCGCGGTCATGCTGCCACTGCGGCGGAGCTCGGCGTGGGTGAAGCCGTAGACATAGTGCGAGAGCCGCCCGATCACGAGCAGGTACTCGGAGGGGTGGTACTGGCTGTACTCGAAGGTGCGCAGGCCGTCCAGGGCCAGCGCCTCGGTGAGCTCGCCCTTGGGGCGCAGGCGCTCGTGGAAGAGCAGGCAGTGGCGGCCCAGGCGGTCCGCCTGGCGCATGATCGTTTGCGGCGAGCAGGCGAGCTTGCGTGCGAGCTGGCGGTAGCCGGTGCAGTGGGTCAGGGCGTGGAAGGTCTCGGCGAGCAGTTCGGGACGCCGGTGCCAGTAGTCGCCGCGGAAGGTCTGCTCGGAGAAATAGCGCCCACAGTGCTCACAGCGGAAACGCTGGATACGATGGGGCTTGCTGCGGCGGGTGAAGAAGCCGGCGCGGACCCAGTGCCAGGGCGCGGTCGTATCCCGGTGGAAGGCACAGAGTTCGTTGGGGCAGAACGGGGGCACGAAGGGGGCGGAGCGGACCGTCATGCCCGCTGGTCACTGCACCTCCCGCGCCATCTGCAATCTTCGGAGCACAACTCAGGACTTGAGCGCCGCCTCCGGGACCCAGCGCTCCGCGAACCG
>DATLUU010000019.1:0-14082 GCA_035577885.1 Verrucomicrobiia bacterium | reverse complement strand
CAGCTCCTGCACGTCTACTTCGAGCCTCGCGACCTCGCCGGCATGCCCCCGGGCGACGGGGCCGCGATCGCGACGCGCTACCAGAAGCAGCTCGCCGACAGCGGCGTGACCGTGCGCTACGGGGCCTTGGTGCAGTCGCTCACCGTCGCACAGCGGCTGCTGCTCACCCTCGTTGCCGGCGAGGAGATCGCGACGCGCGCGCTGTTGATCGCCACCGGCGCGAGGCGGCGGCGGCTCGGCGTGCCCGGCGAGCGCGAGCTGGAGGACCGCGGCGTCACGTTCTCGGCCACACGCGATCGCGAGCGGCTGGCGGGCCACGCGGTGGCGGTGGTGGGGGGCGGCGATGCGGCGGCGGAGAACGCGCTGATGCTCGCCCAGGCCGGCTGCGACGTGACGCTGATCGCGCGCGGCGCGCTCCGCGCCCGGCCCGCCTTCCGCGAGCACGTCGCGGCCGAACCGCGCGTGCGCGTGCTCGTGCACACGCGGGTGGTGCGCGTGCTCGGCGAAAGCCAAGTGACGGGGCTCGAGCTGCAGTCGCCCACCGGCAGCTCCCGGCTCGCCTGTGACGGCGTGGTGATCAAGGTGGGCGTGGTGCCCAACACGGAGTGGTGCCGCGAGGTGCTGCCGCACGATGAAGACGGCTACCTGCGCGTGGACGCGGAGTACGCGACCGGCGTCCCGGGCGTGTGGGCGGCGGGCGACGTCATCCGCCCGGCGGTCCTGAGCGCGGCCGTGGCCGTGGGGCAGGGTGTGCTCGCCGCTTCTGCCATTCGGCGGGCCCTGCGCTAGCGAGTTCAAGCACCGCGGTCGCGGCGCCGAAAACTCGAACGAACCACCCCCCTCGAGGTGCCATGGAGCCGTTCGAGTCCCGCCCCACCCCTGCCGTCGACCGTGAGGCACCGCTGGCCCGTGGCCACTGGTGCTGGCCCGCGCTGCTGCCCGCATGGGCGCTGGCGCTGGACGCTGCCTGGCCGCTCCCGGCGCCCAAGCCGGGGCTGGGGGTGACGTGGCTCGACGTGGCGGCGTTCCTCTGCTTCGCCTGGGCGGCGCTCCCTCGCGGTCGAGCGCGGCGCGACGAGTGGAGCACACCGGTCGACGGTCGCGTGCTCGCGGGGCTGCTGCTCGCGGTGCTCCACATCGTGCGCACGCAGGGCGCGCTCGAGCCGATCCAGTGGCTGCGCCAGATCACCGCCTCGGGGCTCTGCTTCTACGCGCTCTCGGCCCGCCTGCGGCGTGACCCACGAGCGCCGGACGCGGTCTGGCCCGCGTTCGCGTTCGTCGTGCTCGCGCTCTCCGCGTACGTGCTCGCTTTCGCGACCCAGGGCGCCGTAGCCCTCGGGGCGGCGACGAGCGCCGTGGACGAGCGCTGGGCGAGCCACTTCGGGCTCACGAAGGCGCTGTTGATCGGCACCGTGCTGTGCACGGGCCGGGCGAGCGAGTCGGGGGCCGCGGCGTTGTGGCGCGTCACCGCGCTCGTGGGCGCCGTCGCCTGCGCGGTGTGCGCGTTCGCCGGCGGCGCGGGCCTGGGGACGGGCTCGCTCCAGAGCCTCGATGAGCCGTTCTACTTCGCCACCACGATCGTGACGTTCACCTTCCTGGCCGGGCTCATGCGCACGGCGTGGGCGCTGGTCCGCGACCGCGCCGGCGAGGCCGGCCGCTGGCGCGCCGCCGCGCTCACGTTCCCGCTGATCGGGGCCCTGCTCGTGTTCGGTGGCACGACGGGCGGCGAGGGGCTGCGCGCGCTCGCGGCGCTCGCGGGTGCCGCCGTGATCGCGACGCGCATCGCGCCCGCGATCGCCCGGGAGACCGTGCCGCCCCGGAGCGCGGTCGAGGACCCGGCTGCACGGCGCGCGGCGTAGCTTTCGGGTCCGGCGCGCTCGGGGTAACGTGCTCGCGGTGAGTCGCCCGACCGCAGCGCACGCCCGCAGGGACGCCGGACGATGAGCACGCCGGCGCTCCGCGATCCCGCAGACCTGGCGCAGCTCGCCGAGCGCGGCATCACGCCCGCCGAGGCCGAGCGCCAGCTGGCGCTGCTCGCGCGCCCGGCCGGCCACGCCGAGCTGGTGCGGCCGTGCACGGTCGGCGACGGCATCGAGCGCCTGGACCCGCCCCGCGTCGACGAGCTGCTCGCGCGCCACGCGGACGCCGCCGCGCGCGGTCGTGTGAGCGCGTTCGTGCCCGCGTCGGGGGCGGCGACCCGCATGTTCCGAGAGCTGCTCGCCGCGCGCGAGCTTCGGGGGCCGCTCGAGCCCAAGGCGGTGCGCGCGAGCGCCGACCCCAGCGCGCGCGCGCTGGCGTCGTTCATCGACGAGCTGCCGCGGTTCGCGTTCGCGGACGCGCTGGCCGCGGTGTTCGCGAACAGCAAGACACCGTTGGAGAAGCTCCGGCGCGATGGCCCATGGCGGCCGGTGCTGGAGAGGTTCCTCGATGCTCCCGGGCTCGATGCCGCGCGCGCGCCGAAGGGCCTGCTGCTGTTCCACCGCGAAGACGGCGAAGCGCGCACGGCGTTCGAGGAGCACCTGATCGAGGCGTGCGCGCTCGCGAGCGACCAGTCCGGCACGCGAACGCTCGACGTGACCGTCTCACCCGAGCATCGCGCCGGGTTCGAGCGACTGCTCGCCGAGCGCACGCCGCCGCTCACGAAGCGCCACGGCGGGCGGTGGCAGGTGGCGTTCAGCGAGCAGCACCCGAGCACGGACACGCTCGCCGCCGACCCGAAGGGCGGGCCGTTCCGCGACGAGCGCGGCCGGCTCCTGTTCCGGCCGGCGGGCCATGGGGCGCTGATCGCGAACCTCGCCGAGTCGGACCGCGACCTCGTATTCCTCAAGAACATCGACAACGTCGCGGTGTCGAGGCTCAAGGGCGAGACCGAGCGCTGGAGCCGCGCGCTGGTGGGGCTCGCCGCGGAGCTGGCTCAAGGTATCGAGGGCTGGTGCGCGCGGCTCGTCCTCGGCGGGGACGGCGCGCTGGACGGGGCACGCGCGTTCGCGGCGGCCGAGCTTGGGCTCGAGCTGCCGGCGGGCGTGGACGTCGCCCGCGCCCGCGCGCTCCTCGACCGGCCGGTTCGCGTGTGCGGCATGGTCGCGAACACGGGCGAGCCGGGGGGCGGACCGTTCTGGGTGCGCGACGCGGTGGGCGTGTCGCGGCAGATCGTGGAGTCCGCGCAGGTGGATCCGGGCTCACGAGCGCAGCAGGCGATCCTAAAGAGCGCGACCCACTTCAACCCGGTGTTCCTCGCCGCCTCGCTGCGCAACGCCGGCGGCCGCGTGCACGACCTGTCGCGTTTCGTGGACGACCAGGCCGTCATCATCACGCGGAAGTCGTACGGCGGCCGCGAGCTGCTGGCGCTCGAGCGCCCCGGGCTCTGGAACGGCGCCATGGCGCGCTGGCATACGCGCTTCGTCGAGGTGCCGCTCGCCGTGTTCAACCCGGTGAAGACGGTGTTCGATCTACTGCGGCCGGAGCACCAGGGCTAGCGCTCGACCACCAGCACCAGCGCGCGCCCCTCGACACGTCGCGTCCATTGGTCGGCGAGCGGCGTGCTGTCGGCGAACGACGTGAGATCCCCGGGCGACGGCGCCGCGGTGTCCACGAGCAGGTGCCAGCGCTTCCCCCGCAGGGGCACGGGAAGCGCGAAATCCGCGGCGTCCGCCTCGCCGTTCGCGAGCAGCGTGAACGCGATGTGGCGCGACTGCTTCGCGGTGAGCGCGGCACGGCGGCCGGTGGGGACCGTCGCGCTCTTCTTGAGAGCCGCCGCGCCCCATTCCCCATGCCGCAGCGACGCGTGCTCGCGCCGCAGCGCCATCAGCCCGCGCACGAACCGCGTGAACGATGCCTCGCGCTCCGCGGCGTCCCAATCCAGCCACCATTCCGGGCCGTCCTGGCACCAGGGGTTGTTGTTGCCACGCTGCGTGCGCAGGGATTCGTCGCCCCAGAGCCAGAGCTTCGCCCCACGCGAGAGCAGCAGCAGCGTGGCCGCGTTCCGTACCTGTCGTGCGCGCAGCGTGAGCACGTTCCTGTCCTTCGTCGCGCCCTCCGCGCCGCAGTTCCAGGTCCGACTGTCGTTGCCGCCGTCGCGGTTCTCCTCGCCGTTCTCGAGGTTGTGCTTCTGCTCGTAGCTCACCAGGTCGGCGAGCGTGTAGCCGTCGTGCGAGGTGAGGAAGTTGACGTTGCGCCGATCGACTGCGTCGCCGTAGAGATCGCGCGAGCCGTTCAGGCGCTCCGCGAGACCGCCGGCGTCGTGTGCCGCGCCACGGAGCCAGTCGCGGAGGTCGTCGCGCGCGCGGCCGTTCAGCTCCGAGAAGCGCCCCGGCTCGGGGAAGCGACCGACGTGGTAGAGCCCCATGTCCCACGGCTCGGCGATCAACTTGCACTGGGCGAGCGCGGGATCGGTGGCGATGTCGTGGATCAACGGCGGCTGCTCCAGCGGCTCGCCGCGCGCGCCGCGCGTGAGCGACGATGCGAGGTCGAAGCGGAACCCGTCCACGTGCATGTCGTTCGCCCAGAAGCGGAGCGCATCGAGGACGAGCCGCCGCGCCACGGGCGATGCGGCGGAGAACGTGTGCCCGGTGCCGGTGTGGTCGATGTCGTGCCCGTGATCGCCGAGGACGAAGTAGCCCGGACGGTCGAGCCCGCGCCAGGAGACGGGTCGGCGCCGCTGGCCGCCCTCGCCGGTGTGGTTGAAGACGACGTCGAGGATCAGCTCGAGCCCGGCGGCATGGAGTGCCGCCACCATGGCGCGGAACTCGCGCAGCGCGCCGGCGGCCGTGGGCTCGGAAGCGTACGAGCGCTTGGGCGCCATGAACGCGAGCGGCGAGTAGCCCCAGGTGTTGAAGAGCGGCTCGCCCGAGCCGGGTTTGAGGCGCGGGTTGTCGGTCTCGTCGAACTCGGCGACCGGCATCAACTGCACCGCGGTGACACCCAGCGAGCGCAACCATGGGATGCGCTCGATCAGCCCCGCGTACGTGCCCGGAGCGCGCACGCGTGCGCTCGGATGGCGGGTGAAGAGCCGCACGTGGGTCTCGTAGAGGACGCTCTGGGCGAGCGGGGTCGCGGGCCGTCGCTCGTTCCCCCGGCGGTGGGAGAGATCGCAGACCACGGCGCGCAGCGGGCGGCCGCCGGGCACCCGCTCACCCCAGCGCTCCATGCCCGCGACGCCCTTCGCGTACGGGTCCAGGAGCTGCGCGTCGGCGTCGAACTCCTGGCCCTGCTCGCGCGTGTCGGAGTCCGCGATCCACGCGTACTCGGCGCCGGCGCGCACGCGGGGCACGAACACGTGCCACACGCCCTCCGTGCGATGGCGCGCGGGATCCAGTGCCTGCTCGCCGCGCGGCAGGCCGCCGGGGGCGAACAGCGCCAGCGTCATGCGCGTCGCGGCCGGGGCGTGGATCGCGAAGTTCGTCCCGCGTCGCGAAACCGTCGAGCCGAGCGGAGAGGGCACGCCCGGCTCGATGGTCTTCGCCCATCCTGTCGTCACCGCGTCGCGGGCATCCATGCCGGGCGGGGTTTCTCCTCTATCGAGCGGGCTGGAACGCCAGCGCCGCGGAGTTGATGCAGTAACGAAGGCCCGTGGGCTTGGGCCCGTCGTCGAAGACGTGCCCCAGGTGGCCGCCGCAGCGCGCACACGACACCGCGACCCGCACCATACCGAACGACTCGTCGCTCGTCTCGGTGACGTAGTTCTTGTACGCCGGACGCCAGAAGCTCGGCCAGCCCGTTCCCGAGTCGAACTTGGTGTCGGAGCCGAACAGCGGCAACCCGCAGCCGGCGCACACGTACGTGCCCTTCCGGTGCTCGTTCCAGTAGGCGCCGGTGTACGCGATCTCCGTGCCCTCCTCGCGCAGCACGTGGAACGCCTCGGGCGAGAGCACCTTCTTCCACTCGTCCGGCGTCTTCGTCACCTTCTTGATCGCCGCGCCCACCGGGGCGACCACGGGTACGGCAGCAGCCGTCGCTGCAGCCTTGGCGTGGGCGAGCGCGGGGCTGGAGAGGATCGCGGCGGCGGCGAGCATCAGGAGCGCGAACAGCGCGGGCGTGAGCTTCATGGGCGAGGCCTTTCTGGAACCCGCCCGGCCCAGGGGCCGTGGCGGGAGTGCGCGTGGGTGAATACATACCCTGTACGCGCGCTCCGCCCAAGTGAGACGGGGCCGGGACCCTTGCCGCGTCCCGGCCCCGTCAAGAAGAAGGCCCCCAAGGAGGATGCCACGTCAGGCTGCGCGCCGCGCCTCGCTCCTCTGCACGTGCTGCGCGAACTCCTCGCGCGAGAACCCTTCCCAGAGCTTGCCGTTGTCGTGCAGTCGCACGAACGTGTCCACGACCTCGGTGAAGAACTGCGTGCCGGCGTGCCGGCGCAGCTCGTCGCAGGCGGCCTGCGGCGGCAGCCCGCGGCGGTAGGGGCGCTCCTCGACCATGGCGTCGTAGGCGGCGCACACCATCACCAGTCGCGCGCCGAGCGGAACCTGGTCGCCGGCAAGCCCGCGCGGGTAGCCCTTGCCATCCGGGCGCTCGTGGTGCGTGTAGACGATGTCCGCGGCGGTTTCGAGTCCGGGGATCTCGCGCAGCATCTCCCAGCCGATGGTCGGATGCGTCTGCACGATCGCGCGCTCGCCGGCGTCCAGCGCGCGCGGCGTCTGCACCACGTCGTTGAGGATCGCCGAGCGGCCGATGTCGTGGAGCAGGGCGCCGAGCTCGATGTCGGGGAGCTGCTTCTCCGGCGTGCCCAGCTCGCGCGCCACGCGCACGGCGTAGCGGGCGATCCGCAGCGAGCGGCCGCGGGTGAGCGGGTCGTGGGCATCGATGACGCGCGTCAGCGTGTCCACGGTGCGGATCAGGGTCTGGATCGGGTCCATCTCGATTCTCCCTCGCGGAACGCGCGTGCACACGGCCGTCCCGCGATCGCGGGCGGTCCGCCGGGGGCGGGTCCCGCCACCACCCTGGGTTTTCGGCCGGCCGCGGGCGCGGCTTGACGATCGTCGTCGCCCGCTGAAGTGGAACGGGGACCGGGCCGATAACGCCGGGGTGAGCGAACCCGATCCCATCTTCGAATTCGCGACGCGGGACCTGAGCGCCCTGCAGCCCGATACCACCGAGCCCACCGTGCTCGCGTGGCGTTCGGCGCAGGACTGGGGCGACGTGCGCGAGCTGGTCGTGCGCACCGACGCGCGCGTCGCCGAGCTGATGCTGAGCCTGGTGCGCGAGACCGCCGAGGCGCGCAACGACGAAGGCCGTCTGCTGGCGGTGATCGGCCGCTTTGCGTTCGAGGCGTTCCCGAACGCCACGCACCACGTCCTCGCGGCGCGCGAGCACGACGAGGCGCCGATGCACACGATCATCGCGCGGGCGCGCGCCGGCGACGGCAGCAGCGTGCCGCTGTCGCGCACCATCGTCGAGCGCGTGCTGCGCGACGGCCACGCGCTGCTGTTCATGCAGGGCCAGGACCTGGGCGGCGGCAAGGAGAGCATCGTGATGTCGCGGCTCGAGACCGCGATCGTGGCGCCGCTGATCGGTGTCCGCGGCACGTTCGGCGTGATCCAGCTCGACGTTCGCAAGCCCGCGCGCGGGCGCTTCACGCAGGAGGACCTGGGCATGCTGTCGGTGTTCGCGAGCCAGGTCGGCCTGGCGCTCGAGCACCTGTGGCTCCACCAGCAGCAGCAGCGCGCGTTCCAGTCCACGATCGGCGCGCTCGTGCACTCGCTGACGCTCAAGGACTTCGAGATCGCGCAGCACTGCGAGCGTGTGCAGCGCGTGTCGCTGGCGATCGGCGAGCGGCTGGGGCTCTCCGACACCGATCTGGAGATACTCTCGGTCGCCGCACTGCTCCATGATCTCGGCAAGCAGGGAGTGCGCAACGAGGTGCTGACGAAGCCGGGCAGCCTCACCGAGGCCGAGCGCCAGGAGATGGACCAGCACGCGGCGCACACGCAGTCGATCCTGGACATGATCGAGTATCCGGCCGACCTCTGGGACGTGCCGAGGATCGCGGCCTACCACCACGAGAAGATCGACGGCACGGGGCCGTTCGGCGTCGCCGGCGACAACATCCCCCGCCAGGCCCGCATCATCTCCGTGGCCGACGTCTTCGACGCCCTGATCAGCGCCCGCAGCTACAAGCCGGCGCTGCCGGCCGAGCAGGTGCTGGCAAAGCTCGCCGCGGGCAAGGGCAAGGACTGGGACGAGTCCGCCGTCGACGCGCTGCACGCCGTGGCCGGTGACGTACTCACCGAGATCTACGGCAGCGAGCCCGACCGCGAAGGCGACGAGCCGCTGGAGAGGGCCGCGTAGGGTCGCTCGTCGCGCGCGTGCCAGGCATGGCGGCCCGATCCCCCCAGGGCCTGCGATTCGACCTGAGGAGTCACGCCGAGCGGCTGCGTCAGCGCTACGCCGCGTTGTCGTGGGTGACGTACGGCTCGAACGCCGAGCGCTCCACCGCGTGCTCGCAGGCCTCGTCGCCCGTGATCACCTCGCGGCGGACCAGGTCCAGCAGCACCGCGTCCAGGCTCTGCATCCCCGCGCGCTGGCCCGCCTGGATCACGCTGATCAGCTTGTGCGTGTTGCCCTGGCGGATCATCGAGCTCACGGCCGGCGTGCTCACCAGCACGTCGGCGGCCACGATGCGGCCCGAACGGTCCGCCTTGCGCACCAGCTGCTGGGAGACCACCAGCCGCAGGCTGTCCGCGAGCATCGTGCGCACCTGGTCCTGGCGACGGCCCGGGAACACGTTGACCATGCGGTCGACGCAGCGCACCGCGCCGTTCGTGTGCAGCGTGCCCAGCACCATGACGCCGGTCTCGGCGGCGGTGAGCGCGAGCGAGATGGTCTCGGGGTCGCGCATCTCGCCGACCATGATCACGTCCGGGTCCTCGCGCACGGCGCCCCGCAGCGCCTCTGCGAACGAGGTCGTGTGCTGGCCCACCTCGCGCTGCGAGACCACGCACTTCTTGTAGTCGTGCACGAACTCGATCGGGTCCTCGACGGTGACGATGTGGCCGCGCAGCGTCTCGTTGAGATGGCCGAGCATGCCGGCGAGCGTGGTGGACTTGCCCGAGCCAGTGGGCCCGGTCACGAGCACGAGCCCCTTGCCGACCGCGAGCATGTGCTGCACCACGGAAGGCAGCCCGAGCGTTTCGAGTTTCGGCGGGATCGACGGGATGGTGCGGAACGCGGCCGCGAGGCCCTCGCGGTGCTGGAACACGCTGACGCGGAAGCGGCCCGCGATCTCGCTCTCGTAGGCGAAGTCCACGTGGTGGTCGCGCGTCAGCGCCTCGCGCTGCGCGTCGGTCATGAACTCCTCGAGGAAGTCGTCCATGTCGCGGTTCGACAGCTCGCGGAAGCGCACGGTCTCGAGGTAGCCGTTCAACCGCAGGCGCAGGGGCTGCCCGGCGACGAGATGCACGTCGGAGCCGCCCTGCTTCACCGCCAGCTCGAGGAAGGCGTCGACGCGGTTCATGCGCTGGCCCGGAACTCGCCGTTCATCATGCCCAGCAGCTCGGGACGGGTGAGGAACGGCGCGAAGCCCCACTTGTCCTCGGCCTTCAAGAACGCCTCGTCGGGATCCACCTCGCCGGCGCGCACCAGCGACAGCAGCGACTGGTCCATGAGCTGCATGCCGAGCCGCTTGCCGGTGGTGATCGCGCCCGCGATCTGGAACGACTTGCCCTCGCGGATCAGCTGCTGCACGGCGACGTTCACCACCAGCACCTCGTGCGCGGCACGCCGGCCGCGGCCGTCGGCGCAGCGGATCAGCTCCTGGCTCACCACCGCCTTCAGGTTCTCCGCGAGCGAGTGCCGCACCTGGGTGTGGTTCTCGGAGGGGTGCGCGTCCACGATGCGGTCGATGGTCTGCGCCGCGCCGCGCGTGTGCAGCGTGCCGAACACGAGGTGGCCGGTCTCCGCCGCCTCGAGGGCCAGCGTCACCGTGTCCGGGTCGCGCAGCTCGCCGACCAGGATCACGTCGGGGTCGGCGCGCAGCGCGGCGCGCAGGCCGTCCGAGAACGAGTGCACGTGCGTGCCCACCTCGCGCTGCACGATCTGGCTGCGGGCGTTCTTGTGCACGAACTCGATCGGGTCCTCGAGGGTGAGGATGTTGACCGCCTCGCGCTCGTTGATCTCGCGGATCATCGCCGCCAGCGTGGTCGACTTGCCGGTGCCGGTGGAGCCGGTCACGAGCACGAGCCCGTTCGAGAGCCGCCCGAACTGCGACAGCACGCGCGGCAGCCCCAGCTCGGCCATCGACGGCACCTGCTCGGGGATGATGCGGCACACGGCGGAGAGGCCGCCGCGGCGGTTGAAGACGTTGATGCGGTAGCGCCCCGAGGCCTCGGACTCGTAGCTCAGGTCCACGGCGCCGGTCCTGGTGCAGGTCTCCCAGTGCTCGTCGTCCACGATCTCGCGCACGAGGTCGTTGCACTCCTGCTCGTTCAGCTCGCGGTAGGGGATGGGCAGGAGATCGGAGTCGAGCCGCACCAGCGGCGGCAGGCCGACCGCGAAGTGGATGTCGGACCCGCCCTGCTGCCGGCCGATCTCGAGGAAGGCGTCGATACGTGCCATGGATCAGCGCGCGGCGCGCACCATCTCCAGCATGGCCTGCGCCGACGCGGGGCGGTCCCCGACCATGCGCGACATCGCCTTCATCACCACGTCGTTCACCGCGGGCGGGATGCCGGCGGCGACGCTCGAGAGCGGCGGCACCGTCGCTTCCAGGTGCTGGAAGAGCACGTTCACGGCATTGGCGCCGGAGAACGGCTGCTGGCCGGACATCGCCTCGTAGAGCACCACGCCCAGCGAGTAGAGGTCGCAGCGCGTGTCGATGTCCCCGCCGGTGATCTGCTCGGGCGAGATGTACTCGGGCGTGCCGACGAGGATGCCACTCTGGGTGAGGCGCGAGTGCTGGGAGTGGCCCATGGAGGCGAGGCCGAAGTCGACGATCTTCACCACGTCGCCCTCGCCGACCAGGAGGTTCGCGGGCTTGATGTCGCGGTGGAGGATGCCGGCGGCGTGCGCCGCGGCGAGCCCTTCCAGGGTCTGCTCGGCGATGTGCAAGGCGCGCGACGGCGAGAGCGGGCCGTGCTCGCGCAGCACCGCGCCCAGGTCGGCGCCGGAGAAGAACTCCATGGAGATGGCGTGCGCGCCGTCCAGGTCGACCATGTCGTAGATGCGGATCACGTTCGGGTGCGAGATGCGGCGCGTGAGCTTCAGCTCCTGCACGAAGCGCCGGATCATGTTGGGGTCGAGCGAGAGCTGCGGCGAGAGGATCTTCAACACCAACTGCTCGTTCACCACCAGGTCCTCGACCAGGTACACGGTGCCGAAGCCGCCGCCGCCGATGCGCTGGATGACGCGGAAGCGTCCCATCAACTCGGCGCCGGGCGCGAGCTTCTGGAAGTTCTTCACCTCACCCATACCGACGCGCGTGGGCGGGGGGGGCGCCGGCGTCGGTGCCAGCCCCGAAGCCCGCCCCGGGGCCTGCGCCTGGGACTTCCCGGAGGGGTGGTCGTGGATGCGCACTTCCATCGTGCCGCGCCCGCTGCCGCCAGCGCGCTTGGGCCCGCGCGTGAAGCGCACGCCGGCCTTCTCCAGCGCCGCGATCACGATCTGGCGCGCGGGCTCGGCGAGGTCGCGCTGGCCCACAGCCTGGAGCGCCTGGATCGCCTCACGGCGCGCCTCGCTGTCGGTGGACTCCGCGAGCCGGCACAGCGGCTCGATGACGCTGTCGCTGCCGATCGCGCCCATCGCGCGCACGCACAAGGGCAGCGCACGCGCGTCACGGCTCATCATGCGCAGGAGCGGCTCCACTGCGGCCGGGTCGCCGGCCTTGCCGAGCGCGTCCACGGCGCGCTCGCGCACCCACCAGTCGTCGTCCTCGAGCGCATCGATCAGCACCGGGACCGCGCGCGGATCGGGCACCGTGTTCAGGATCTCGATGGCGTAACGACGCGCGAACTCGTCGGGATCCCGGACCAGGCCGAGCACCGCGTCCACCACCTTCGGGCCGCCCAGCGTGCCGAGCGCGTCGGCGGAGCGCGCACGCACCCACCAGTCGGCATCGCGCAGCGCATCCACCAGGTCCTTGATCGCCTCGGGCGTGATGACCTCGTTCAGCACCTCGACCGCGCCGCGTCGCACGTACTCGGACTCGTCCTTGAGCGCGTCCAGCAGGTGCGGCACCGCGGACACGTCGGCGAGCGCCACCAGGGCCTCGATCGCCGCGGTCTGCACCTTGATGTCCTGGTCACGGAGCCGCGTGCACAGCGCCGGGATGGCTTCCTTGGCCTTGGTGCGCATGACGCCATTCACCGCCTCGAGGCGCACCGCGGCGTTGTCGTCGCGCACGAGCCTCGCCAGCGAGTGCATGGCGTCGGCGCCCGTGAGCCGGGACAGGAGCCGAGCCGCGTTCATGCGGATCCACCACTCCGGATGCTTCGCGAGCTCGAGCAGCTCGCCGAGGATGCTCTGGTCGGCGACCTTGTCGACGATGCGGATGGCGCTGTTGCGCGCCTCCTTGCCGAGGTCGGGGAGCACGCGCAGCAGCGTCGACGGCTGGATGTGCTTGATCTGGGCGTCGAGGATGGCCTCGAGACGCGCCCGCGACACGGTGTCGTCGGCGTAGAGCGCCAGGAGTTGCGTCGGGTCGTACGTCGTCGCCGCGGACAGCGCACGCACCGCCGTGTCCGCGACCATCGTCAGCGGCGAGCGCAGGCCCTCGACGAACGCGGGCAGCGTGTCCTGGCTCGCGAGGCGCACGAGCATGTCGAGCGTGAGCTCGGAGGGCGGGGCGCCCTGCGTCGCGGCCAGCAGCGCGCGCACGGCGGAGTTCCCCATGCCCAGGAGCTGAGTGCGGGCCTCGGTGAGCTGGGAATCGGAGACGCGCTGCCCGGACTGCAGCTGCCGCACGTAGCGGTCGGCCTGGAAGCGCTTGAGAATCTCCATGCTCTTGGGACCCGTCCTTGGGGGTGGCGGACGGTCACCCGTCCATAGTGGATCCGGTCAGCGGTTCAGCAGCCACCACACGATGCCGGCGCCGAACGCGGTGCCCATGACGAAGCCGATGAGGAGGCTCGGCCACGTCGAGGGGCGATCCGCCTTCGGCCGCGGCGGGGCCTCGGGCGGGGCGATGGGGATGACCTTAACCGGCGCCTGGCGCTTCTCGTGCTCGAGGATGGTGCCGATCTCGGCGCGCGAGAGCACGACGGTGTGCCCGGCGGCGCCGGCGGCGGCAGCGGCCATCTCATCGCGCGACACCGCGCGGCGGTCGGACTCGTAGCCCACCCACAGCGTGTACTTGCCGAAGCGCACCACGTCGTTGTTGTGGACCACCGACGAGTTCACCATCTGGTCGTTCACGAACGTGCCGTTGGCGCTGCCCAGGTCGACGACCTGGTACTCGCCGCCTTCCACGCGCTCGAGGCGGAAGTGGTCGCGCGAGACGCCCGGGTTGTCGACGTAGACGTCGGCGCCCGGGTCGCGGCCCACGCTGATCACGGGCTTGGTGAACGTGAAGTTGCGTACGGGCCGTCCCATCAGCGACAGCCGCAACTTGATGAGGTCATGGTCCGGCATGCTCGATCTCCTGAAGGCGCCCGCGGCCATCCCTGGGCGCATGTGAAGGGGGCGGGACCCCACTTGTGGATTCCCCGATGGCATCGGCTGACGGACGCGGCGACTTGAGGGTGGAGCGGGGGTTCGAGCGCCGGTCCGCGCCCCGGCCGGGAGGCGCCCGCGTGCTAAGGTCGCCGCGCCGCCGTGCGCCGCGGCCAGGCCCCGCCGGCGCGCCCCCGATCCCCCCGGAGACCCCCCGAACATGCTGCCCGTGCGCCCGGTCCGATCCCGATCCGTGTTCGCCCTCGTGCTCGCCGCCGCGCTGGCCTCGCTTCCAACCGGGGCGCCGGCTCACCCGCGCCCGGTCGAGCCCATGGACGCCGGCGAGATCGCGCACGCGCTCCACCGGCTCCAGAGCGTCGGGAGCGCGCTCTACGTGGCCGCGCACCCGGATGACGAGAACACGGCGCTGCTCGCCTGGCTCACGCACGTGAAGGGCGTGCGCGCGGCCTACCTGTCGATGACGCGCGGCGACGGCGGGCAGAACCT
>DATLUU010000018.1:0-2057 GCA_035577885.1 Verrucomicrobiia bacterium | reverse complement strand
AACCAGGCGGGCGAAGCTCGTGGCTGGAGTCCGCCGCCGGCGGGCGAAGCGCCGGGCGAAGCGGGCGGTGCGGAAGGTGGTGCGCCGGGCGCGGGTGAAGAAGCGGGTGACCCGTCGCCGCGTACGCCGCGCGGTCCGGCGGGTGGTGCGCCGGAAGCGGGTGACGCGCCGCCGCGTGCGCCGCGTGGTGCGCCGTAAGGTCCGCCGCGCGATCCGGAAAGCCACCTAGCGGTCGTAAGCGGCATCCAACGAGTCCCCGGGCGGCCGCGGCGACGCGCGCCGCCCGGTGGCGTTTCGGGGCCCACCCCGGTAGCATCTTCCGCCAATCTTTCCGCGTGGCCGCCCGTGAGCGGCGGCCCCGGCAGCGCCAGGGAGCGCACGAACCCGTGAGTACCCGCAGCCCCTATATCGACCGCTTCCGTGCCGGCGTCGTGTTCTTCGACGGCGGCATGGGCACGCAGGTCCAGGCCCGCGAGCTGTCCGCCGAGGACTACGGCGGCAAGCGCTGGGAAGGCTGCATCGACTACCTGTCGCTCACCCGGCCGGCCGTGGTCGAGGCGATCCATGCCGCCTACCTGGACGCGGGCGCGGACGTGATCGAGACGAACTCGTTCCAGGCCTCGCGCACGCGGCTCGAGGAGTGGGGGCTGGGGGAGAAGACGCGCGAGCTGAACCGCGCCGCCGCCGCGATCGCGCGCGGCGTCGCCGACCGCCACGCCGCCGACGGCCGCCCGCGCTTCGTCGCGGGCTCGATGGGGCCCTCGGGGTTCCTGCCCTCCTCCGAGGACCCGGACCTGGGCAAGCTCTCGCTCGCCGACCTCGTCGCCGCGTTCCTGCCCCAGGCGCACGGGCTGATCGAGGGCGGGGCGGACGTGCTCATCCTCGAGACCTGCCAGGACATGCTGGAGATGAAGGCGCAGGTACTCGCCTCGCGCGAGGCGATGAAGCTCGCGGGCCGCACGGTCCCGATCCAGTGCTCGATCACGCTCGATCCCACGGGTCGCATGCTGCTCGGCACGGACTATCGCGGCGCGCTGGCCACGCTCGAGGCGCTGCACGTGGACGTGATCGGCCTCAACTGCTCGACCGGGCCGGATCTCATGCGCGACGCGATCCGCTACCTGTGCGAGCACGCGAGCACGCCCGTGCACTGCATCCCCAACGCCGGGCTCCCGATCAACGACGGCGGGCGCACGCTCTACCCGATGCGGCCGGAGCCGTTCGCCGAGACGCTGCGCGAGTTCGTGCTCGACTTCGGCGTCAACGCGGTCGGCGGCTGCTGCGGCACGACGCCGGAGCACATCCAGAGCCTGGTCGCGGCCGTCGGCCACGGCGCGAAGCCGCGCGCCCGGGCGAGCTGGCCCGGAAACGGCGCGCGGCGCTGGTCGGTGTCCTCCGGCATGACCGCGGCGGCGCTCGAGCAGGAGCCGCGCCCGCTGCTGATCGGCGAGCGGCTGAACACGCAGGGCTCGCGGAAGATGAAGCGCCTGGCGCTGGAGGGCACGCTCGAGGACATGGTGCCGATGGCGCGCGAGCAGGTGGAGGGCGGCGCGCACGTGCTGGACCTCTGCCTCGCGCTCACCGAGCGCACCGATGAAGCCGCGCAGATGCGGGCGCTCGTCAAGCGCCTGTCGCTCTCGGTGGAAGCGCCGCTGTGCATCGATTCCACCGAGGCGAACGTCATCGACGAGGCGCTGCAGGCGTGCCCGGGCTCGGCGATCGTCAACTCGATCAACCTCGAGAACGGTCGCGAGCGGATCGACGCGGTGATGCCGCTCGTCATGCGCTACGGCGCCGCGGTGATCGCGCTGACCATCGACGAGACCGGCATGGCGAAGACCGCGCAGCGGAAGCTCGAGGTGGCTCGCCGCATCCACGACATCGTGACGAAGGAGTTCGGCCTGCCGTCGGGCCGGCTGATCTTCGACGACCTGACGTTCACGCTCGCCACCGGCGACGAGGAGTTCGCTCGCTCCGGCATCGAGACGCTCGAGGGCATCCGGCTCATCAAGCGGGAACTCCCGGGCGTGCTCACGTCGCTCGGCGTCTCGAACGTG
>DATLUU010000017.1:0-4177 GCA_035577885.1 Verrucomicrobiia bacterium | reverse complement strand
GCCGCGAGCAGCGCCATGGCGAGCCCGGGGGATTCCGCGATCACGTGCAGCCCGGCGTGTCCGGCGCCGATCGCGCGTACCAGGTCGAAGCCGTCGTCCAGGTGGCGCGCAGTCAGGAGCGCGCACAGGCTCGCCCAACCGCGGCGGTCGAACGGGATCAGGAGCGCGCGGTTGCCGCCGGCGAGCGCCGTCAGCTCGGCGCCGACGATCGGCTTCAGCCCCGCGCCCTTCGCCGCGGTCAGGAAGCGCACCGCGAGGTAGAGGTTGTCGATGTCGGTCAGGCCGAGCGCCGCGTGCCCCAGCTCGGCCGCGCGCTCGCACAGCGCTTCGGGCGAGACCACGCCCGCCAGCAACGATCCATGCGAACGCACGCGCAGCGGAACGAACGGCGACATGGCACGACCTTCAGCCCTTCACCTTGAAGTGCGGGTTCTCGATCAGGCCGATGGCGTTGCCGTACGGGTCGGCGACCACGCCGACGCGGATGCCGTCGCCCACGTCCTTCATCGCGTCCAACGGCTTGGCCCCCGCCTGGGTCACGCGCTTCCACGCCGCGTCGCCGTTCTCCACGCCCCAGTAGACGATGACGCCGCGATTGCCCGGCTGGTGGAGCGGCGCCTCGCTCGGCACCAGCCCCAGCTCGTAGCCGGCGACGCTGAAGCCGACGTAGAACGGCTGGTCGAAGTAGGGCTCGACGCCGAACGCATCCGCGTACCAGCGCTTGGCGGCGGCGAGATCTGGCACCGGGTAGATCGCGGTCATGAGCGCTTTCGCGAGCTCGGGCATGGCGGGCCTCTCCTGGGGTGACGTGTTCACTTGGTGAGCGACGGCGTCCTCAACACGAAACCATACCGGTCCTCGCCCACGCGACCCTTCAAGTGCAGCGCCCGGCCCGAGACCACCGCGCCGTGCCCGTAGCTGCCGCGCACGCGGTCGAGCGCTTCGCAGAACGCCGCGCGCCGGCCCGCCTCGCGCTCGTCGAAGAGCGAGCCCTGCTCGGCCGCGTCGCGCGCGAAGTTGGAGAGCGTGACGCCGATCGCGTGCAGCGACACGCGCCGCGTGTAGAGCCGGGTGTGCAGCTCGAGCGCGAGCTCGAGCACGACAGGATCCACCGCCGACGGCTGTGCGAGCGAACGCGCCTGCTCGGCGGACTCGTCGTCGCTGTAGCGGAGCCGCACGCTCACCGTGCGCGCGGTCAACGCCAGCTCGCGCGCGGTGCGGCAGGCGCGGCCGACCAGGTACTCGAGCATGCCGTCGATCTCGCGCGGGTCGGCGGTGTCGTGGTGGAACGACGTCTCGCGCGAGATCGAGAGCGGGATCTCGCGCGAGACGACGGGCGCCGTGTCGCGGCCGCGGCAGCGCTCGTGGAGCAAGCGCCCCGGCGCGCCGAACAGTGCTTCCAGCGCGCCCACCGGCAGCACGCGCAACTCGCCGATCGTGTTGAGGTTCATGCCGCGGAGCGTCTTCGCGTGCGCGTGGCCGACGCCCGCCAGCTGCTCGATCGGGCGTCCGACCAGGAACGCCTCCGCCTCGTGCGCGTGGATGCGCGCCAGGCCGTCGGGCTTCGTGGTCTTGCCGATGAGTTTCGCGAGCATGCGGTTCGGGCCGATGCCGCAGGTCACGGTGAGCCCGGTGTCGTCGAGGATCGCGCGCTTCAGTCGCGCCGCGGCCGCGGTGAAGTCGCCGTGCACGCGCTCGGTGCCGGTGAGCTCGAGATACGCCTCGTCCAGGTACGTCTCGACGTCGGGCGACAGCTCGCGGCAGCGCTCGAACACGCGCTCGGCGTAGCAGCGGTAGACCTGGGCGTGGCCCTCGAGGATCACGGCCTTCGGGCACAGGCGCCTCGCCTCCGAGAGCGACATGCCGGCCCTGAGCCCGAACTTCCGCGCCTCGTACGAGCACGACGCGATGACGCCGGCGCCGACGATCACCGGCTTGCCCTTGAGCCTCGGGTCGCGCTGCTGCTCGATCGCGGCGAAGAACGCGTCGATGTCGACGTGCAGCACGGTGCGGGCGGCGTCTCGTTCCGCGGTCATGCGCGCGCCCCGTGCGCGTCGCCGTCGCGATACGCGGTGAAGATGTCCTCGACGATGCCGTTCGCCATGTTGTTGCGCGAGGCGAAGAACAGGTGGGCGGCGGCCCGGCCCGCGCCGTCCAGCAGCGGCAGCGGATCGAGCACGCTCGCGAACCCCGCGTCCTCGCGCAGCCGGCGCCTGTGCGCCTGCGCGCCACCGGGCGCGTCCGCGAGCACGACGAACAGGTCGATCGTGCGCAGCCGCCCGGCCATCTCGACCGCGCGCCAGTCGAGTGCGGGCCCGCACGGGTCGAGCACGCACAGCGCCCGCCGGTACTCCTCCTGGCGCACGCGGGGCAGGACGTCGTCGAGCAACGCCTGGCTGCCCTCGAGCAGCGTCACGTCGGCGCGACCGTCCACGGCGCCGCGGAGCGCGTCCACGCGCTCGCCGCCCATGCTGACGAGGTAGTGGTGGCGGAACGGCGGCGTCACGAGCAGCGCGTTGAGCGCGCTGCCCGGCACGAACCCGCGCGCCGGCGTATCCGCCCCGGGGCGGATGAATCCGTCGATCCAGTAGTGGGCGAGCCCCGGCTGCCGGCTCGAGATGGTCGAGTACGCCGCGCCGTAGCGGCGGACGATGTCGAGCTTGAGCTGCGGCCAGTCGGGGAGGTCGTGACCGTTCGTGGCGGGTGCGGGGCGGGCAGTCGCCGATCCGCCGGCGCGGCGCTCCGTCAGCCGGCCGCGTCCAGCCGCGCCGCTGCGCTTCGATGGGACAGCCTTCGACCGGGTGGCCATGCGGGGGCCTCGTATGTTCCCGGGTGGCCCGTGCCGGTGATCCGGCCATCCCCGCTGATCGCCGGCGCCGGACACGGGACCACCCGTCTTTTGGGTTGTTGGGAGGGAGCGGCCGTCGACCCGGCGGGGGCTGCGGGCCGCGATCCAAGCCTGCGCCGACCTTACTGCACGGATGTGCAGTATGCAAGAGGGGACTGTGACGCCGCCCCCGGGCCCTGCGATGCTGCGCGCCGCAGGCCTGCCGGAGCGCTGGTCGCCGCGCCGGGGCCCGCCACCCGCGCCGCTCGCGGGCAACGACCACCCGGAGGCCGCAATGTCGCGCTCGCTCGCCGTCCTGCTCACCCTGTCGCTGCTCGCATCCGCTGCCCATGCCGCGCCCGCCCAGCCGAGCGGCGCCGGCAAGACGTTCAACGCCGGCACGGCGACGATCTGGTACGAGGTGCGCGGCAGCGGTGGCGAGCGGCCGCTCGTGATGGTGAACGGCGGGCCCGGGTTCGATCACACGTACGTGCTCTGCTCGGACGCCTGGGACCAACTCGCGCGCTCGCGGCGCGTGGTGTTCTACGACCAGCGCGGCAATGGCCGGTCGGGGGCGTTGAAGCCGAACCAGTCGTGCACGCTCGCCGACCAGGTCGCGGACCTCGAAGCCCTGCGCAAGCAGCTGGGCGCCGAGCAGATCGACCTGCTCGGGCACTCGTGGGGCGGCTATCTGGTGATGGCGTACGCCGCGCGCCATCCCGACCGCGTCGCGCACCTGATCATCGCCGACTCGGCGGCACCCAAGTGGGGCGATACCGAGTTCATCTTCAAGTACATCTTCCCCGAGGGGGTGGAGCACCAGGGCCAACTCGATTTCTTCGACACGCTCGGCGACAGCGCCGCCGGCAAACAGAGCCTGCGCGAGTATCTCGGCATGCTGTTCGTGTCCGCGGCCAAGCGCGACGAGTTCCTGTCGCGCGCCGACACCTACAAGTACGCGAAGAAGGTGAACGCGGCGCTGAACGCGGACCTGGCGCAGTACGACATGTGGCCCGTGCTGCCCTCGTTCCACATGCCGACGCTGGTGGTGACCGGCCGCTACGACATCAACGTCGCGCCGAGCACGGCGTGGAAGATCCACAAGGCGATCCCCGGCTCGCGCTGGGAGGTGTTCGAGCAGAGCGGCCACCTGCCCTACTTCGAGGAGCCGGAGAAGTTCGTGCGCGTGGTGGAGGGGTTCCTCGGGGCGCCGTGAGCGCCGCGATGGGCTACAGCCAGAGGTCGAAGCCGAGCCTCAGCGCCAGGGTGTTCAGGCTTGCGCGGCCGAAGGGGCCGCCGCCCCTCACGTAGTCGTACCGAACCTCGGCGCGAAGGTCTCCGCGCTGGTCG
>DATLUU010000016.1:0-2071 GCA_035577885.1 Verrucomicrobiia bacterium | reverse complement strand
GCCGCCACCGTGGCGGAGAACAGGAACGGGTCCTGCGGCACGCTCGCGATCTGGAGGCGCAGCCAGGCGAGGTCCAGGTCGCGCACGTCGTGCCCGTCCAAAAAGACGGTGCCCGGCGGCGGATCGAACACGCGCGCCGGGAACGCCAGCACCGTGCTCTTGCCGGAGCCGGTGCGGCCGACGAGCGCCACGGTCGCGCCCGCCGGCACGTGGAACGACACCTGCGACAGCACTTCTCTCGAGCTGCCTGGGTAGTGGTAGGTCAGGCCGCGGAACTCGAGCTCGCCGCGCGCGGGGCGCGCCGGGCGCGCGACGCCGGGGCGGGTCTCGATCGCGGGCGGCTCGGAGACGAGCGACGTGATCCGCTGGTAGCTCGCCATGCCGCGTTGGAAGATGTTGATCACCCAGCCGAGCGCCACCATCGGCCAGTTGAGCATCCCCAGGTACACGGTGAACGCCACGAACTCGCCGAGCGTGATGTGGCCGGCGATCACCTCGCGCCCGCCGACCCAGATCGCGAGCAGCGCGCCGACGCCGCTCCAGAACGCGAGCGAGGGCTGGAACACGCCGGAGATCTTGATCAGCCCGAGGTGGCCCTGGCGGTAGTCCTCGGAGAGCGCCTCGAAGCGCCCGGTCTCCCGCCCCTCGGCGCCGAACGCGCGCACGACGCGCAGGCCGGCGAGGTTCTCCTGCACGTGCGCCGAGAGCTGGGCCATGCGCTCCTGCACGCGCTCGAACCGGCGGTGGATGCGGTCGCCGAACCACCACACCGAGAGCGAGATGAGCGGCAGCGGCAGCAACGAATACAGTGCCAGGCGCGGGCTGATCGCGAGCATGAAGCTCACCGACAGCAGGCCCACGGTGAGCGTGTTCACCGTGTACATGACGCCGGGCCCGAGCATCATGCGCACCGCCGCCATGTCGTTCGTGGCGATGCTCATGAGCTCGCCCGTGCGCCGATGCTGGAACCACTGCACCGGCATGCGCTGCAGGTGCGCGAACAGCTCGTTCCGGAGGTCGAACTCGAGCCGCCGCGAGATGCCGATCACCCAGTGGCGCATGCCGAAGCGCAGGATCCCCGCGAGCGCCGCGATCGCGAGCACGAGCAGCGCGTAACGGCCCAGCTTCTCCGCCGTGACCCCGGCATAGAGGTCGTCGATCGCGAACCGCAGCACCTGCGGCTGCGAGAGCTGGACGACGTTCGACAGCGCGACGCAGGCGATGCCCCAGACGAGGCCGGTGCGGTAGCGGGCCGCGGCGCGCAGGAGTCGTGCGTAGGGATCGGGGATGCGGGGGCTCCGGGGTGCGGGTCGCGTGAGAGACGGGACCCGGAGGTTAGCCCACCCGGCCGTCGCGTGCTGCCGGCGAGCCGCCCCTTACTTCTTCTTGTGCTTCTTCGGAGCTGCGGTCGCGGGAGCAGCCGCGGCGTGCTCCTGCGTCCCGCCGTAGGCGCCGGCGTAGCGGCTCAAGCTCGACTGCCGCCAGGCGATGCCGAAATAGTACTGGTCGTAGTGGATCACGTTCGCGCCGCTCACCACGTGCGCCGAGCCGGCGAACACGTCCATCCGGTCGTCCACACGCCACGTGGCGCGCAGGCCGGCGAGGAGGCGCTTCGGATCGCGATCGGCCGCCAGGTTCCGGTCGTAGTTCTCGCTCTGCTGCGTCAGCCACTCGCCCTGGAACAGGCCGCTCACGAGCAGGTTGCGCTGCACCCACCAGCCGAGCGAAGCGCTGGCGCCGATGAAGCGCGCGTTGTGGCTGCTCGAGTCCGAGCTTCCGAACTCGAGGAAGCGGTAGCGGAACTCGCCGCCCGCGGTCCAGAACGCGCTCTTCCACGCGTGCCCGCCGAAGTCCACGCCGGCGCGCAGGCTCTGCAGGCCCTGGTTGAAGTAGAGGCTCGTGTCGGAGGCGTTGCTCGGCGAGTACGGCGGGTAGCTCGCCGGGTCGGTGCCACCGTCGCCGTCGCTGCCCGGGAACAACTTGCGATTGGCGCCGAGCGGCGCGGTCCATCCCAGGGACCACGATGCCGGCGAGGAGCCACCCTTGATCCGGAACCTCACCCCGAGGTCGA
>DATLUU010000015.1:0-6011 GCA_035577885.1 Verrucomicrobiia bacterium | reverse complement strand
GGGATCGTAGCGGTCGAGCGACGGCAGGCCGATCGAGACCCGACCCTGGTTCACGTCCTTCTCCACCATGTACCAGCCGGCCTGCGCCGGCTTGTCGGGCGCCGGGGGCGTGCCCGGCTTCTCACCGGGCGTGGGCCACTTCGCGAACGCGGCCTCGAGCTTCTTCACCATCGCTCCGCGGTCGAAGTCGCCGGCGACCGCGAGGATGAAATTCTTCGGTCCCACGTAGCGCTTCTGGAACGCCTTCATGTCGTCCACCGTGATGGCGTCGAGCGACGCCTTCGTGCTCCAGTGGTTCGTCCAGTGGTCGTCGCCGCGCAGCAGCGCGCTCCATTCGCGCTCCTCGATGTCGCCCGACTCGTCGTTCCGGCGCTTCATGTTCTGGAGCGCCTGGTCCTTGTAGAGCTTGACGCGGTCGGCCTGGAACGCCGCGCCCTTGAGGCACGCGGTGAGGAGTGCCAGGCCCTGGTCGAGGTCCTTGGACAGCAGGTTCACCGTGGCGCGGCCCTCGGAGGGGCCGATCGGCACGCCGCCCAGGCCGAAGAACCCGCCGCCGCCGCCGCCCGCGTTCGACTCGAGCTGGGCGCCGAGGCTCGCGACCTTGGTCTCGACCTGCTCGGCGGTCATCGTCGCGGTGCCGCTGCGCGTGAGCAGGTTCGCGGTCATCGCGGCCAATCCTTCCTTCCCGGCCGGATCGAGCTGTGGCCCCAGTCGCATGAGCACGTGAACGGTGACGAGCGGCGTGGTGCGGTCGGGCACCAGGTACGCGATCATGCCGTTCGCGAGCTTGACGCGGTACTTGGACGCCTGCGGCGCCACGTAGGTGTAGGAGGGGAACTGGAGCTGGTCGGGGTGCGACACGATCTCCTGCGCCCGCGCGGCGGGCGCGCAGGCGGCGAGGATCGCCAGGACGCCCAACGGCGCCCGGAACGGGTTCGGGATCATCGGGGGCCTCCGGTTCACTTCTTGGCATCCAGCTCGGCGAGCCGGGCCTGGATCCTGGTCTTCACGTAATCGACGCCGGGCTTCATGTTCTCGGGCACCTGCGTGCCCATCTGCTCCATGCGCGTCAGCATCTGCTGGAGCTGCGCCGGGTCGTTCGAAGCAGCGATGCGCGACAGCGCCTGCTTCACCATGCCCTTCGCCTCGGGCGGCATCGACGCCACCACCGGGTCCTCGGGCTCGCCGCCGCCCTTGCGCGTGTAGATGGCGACGGCGCGGTTCTCCTTGGTGAAGTACTTCTTCACGATGCGCTGGAGGTCGGCGCTGGACACGCCCTGCGCCTGCGTGGCGAGCGCGTCCGCCAGGTGCCAGTCGCCGCGCGCATCGGCGACGCCGTAGCGGAGCATGAGGAAGAAGTTGCCATCGAGCTGGCGGTAGGTGGTGGTGAGGAAGCGGTTCTTCGCCGACTGCAGCTCGTCCTCGGGCACGCCGTCCCGGGCGATCTTGTCCAGCTCGCCGTAGACCGCCTTCTCGCACTCCTCGGGCGTGTGCCCTTCCTTCGCCTCGGCGTCGATCTCGAACAGGCCCTCGTACTTGCGGTCGTCGAGCTGCGCCGTCGCCCGCGTCGCGGGGCCGCTCCCGAGCACGAGGCTCTTGCGCAGCCGGCCGGTGTCGCCGTTCAGCAGCGTCTCCAGCACCGTGAACCCCGGGAGGTCCTTGTGCACGGTGGGCACCGCATGCCAGCGCACCTCGACCTCGGGGTTCGTCTCCGCCTCGCCGTAGAAGCGCTTCTCGGCGATCTGCGGCACCTCCATCGTGATCATCTCCGGGATCGGGTTCCCGCCGCGCGGGATCGAGCCCAGGTAGCGCTCGGCCATCGCCAGCGCCTGCTTGGGATCGAAGTCGCCGACGATCACCGCGGTCAGGTTCTGCGGCGCATAGAAGCGGGCGTAGAAGTCGTTCGCCTGCGCCAGGGTGATGTTCGCCACGTCGCTCGGCCAGCCGATCGTCTCCCACGAGTAGGGCGAGGCGTCCCAGAACGTGGAGTTGAACGACTCCTCGAACTTGCCGGTGGGCGTGGACTCGAGGCTCCGCCGGCGCTCTTCGTACACCACGTCGCGCTCGCTGTAGAACTCGCGGAACACGCGGTTCTTCAGCCGATCCGCCTCCATCCAGAAGTAGAGCTCGAGCTTGTTCGCGGGCAGCGTGTAGAAGTAGAACGTCATGTCCTCGTTCGTGAACGCGTTGATCCGCGAGGCGCCGTTCTTCTGCAGCACGAGGTCGAACTCGTTCTTGACCATGTTCGCGCGCTGTTTCGCCACCAGCGAGTCGAACTGCGCCTCGAGCTGCTTCATGCGCGGCGTCTTCGCTTCGGGCCTGGTGATGTCGTCGATCTCGCCACGGCGGTGGGCGGCGCGCAGCTTGGAGATCTCGGCGCGCATGTCCTCCATCACCGCTTCCTGCTGGTCGATCAGCTGCGCGTCCAGCGCGTAGTCGCGGGTGCCGATGACGTGCGTGCCCTTGAACATCATGTGCTCGAACAGGTGGGCGATGCCGGTGATGCCCGGGCGCTCGTTCGCCGAGCCGACGTGGGCGACCCAGCCGCACGACACCGTGGGCGAGAGATGACGCGGCACCAGCAGCACGCGCATGCCGTTGTCGAGCATGTGCTCCTCGACCGCGGGCGAAGCGGCCGGCTGGCCCGCGGGCGCGGTCTTGGACGGGCTCGCGGCCGCGGCGGCCGGCTTGGCGGCGGCCGACGCGAGCGAGGGCGCGAGCAGGACCGCGAGGCCGAGCAGCATGCGCCCCACGGGCGCAGCGCACACCGTCGCCGCAGAGCCCATGCGTGGCATGGGTCCGGGATGGCGGATCATGGCGGACTCCTTGAGGGTGGGTGAGTCGTAGCCGATACTTCGGGCAAGGATGGAAGGGGCGCAGGGTAAGCCCCTGCCGCACCGAGACGTCAAGCACGCCGTGCCGCCCCCCGTGGCCTGCCGCCTGCCGGGGCGCGCCCCGGGGTGCGAAGTGGACCAGGGAGGGCCGCGTGCAGGAGCCGGTGAGAGGACCCAGTTGGCCGGGCCCCATGGCACCCGGAACCGCGCCCGCGGGCGACGGTGGCGCGCGCGCGCCCGAGGCCTCGGCGGACGCCGAGCCGGCCAGCAGCTCCGCCAACTTCCGCTTCCCGCCCGGGTTCCTCTGGGGTGCGGCCACCTCCGCCCACCAGGTGGAGGGCGCGAACACCCTCAACGACTGGTGGGCGTGGGAGCAGGCGGGAAAGGTCGCCACCCCGAGCGGTGCCGCCGCCGACCACTGGAACCGGTACCGGTACGACTTCGACCTCGCGCGCTCGCTCGACCACAACGCGCACCGGTTCTCGATCGAGTGGAGCCGCATCGAGCCCGAGGAGGGCCGCTGGGACGAAGCGGCGATCGATCACTACCGGGACGTCCTCGTCGCGCTCCACGAGCGCGGCATGGAACCGGTGGTGACGCTGCTGCACTACACGCTCCCGCGCTGGCTGTCGGAGAAGGGCGGCTGGGAGCACCCGGGCATGGAGCGGCTCTACGAGCGTTACGTGGTGCACGTGCTCGAGGCGCTGGGTCCGCACGCGCGCTGGTGGATCACGCTCAACGAGCCCGTGGTGCAGGTGTTCAAGGGCTGGTTGATCGGCCAGTGGCCGCCGGGCAAGGTGCGCGCGTGGCCCGCGGCGCTGCGCGTGCTGCGCGCGATGCTGCGCACCCACGTGCGTGCCTACCACGCCATCCACAGCCTCAGGCCCGACGCGTGCGTGGGCATCGCCAAGCACGCGCTGGCGCTGTCGCCGGACGATCCCACGAGCTGGCTCGACCGCTGGTCGGTGGCGGTGCGCGGCCATCTCTTCAACCACCTGTTCCTGGAAGCGCTGCACACCGGCGCGCTGCGCGTGCCGGGGCTGTTCTGGGAGAACCTGCCCATCCGGCGCACACTGGACTTCATCGGCGTCAACTACTACACGCGCGACTTCGTACGGAACTCGGGCTACAACCTGCCCGGCCTGGTGGGCGAGTTCGCGAAGCGCGACCACCGCCAGCAGCGGGGGAAGCTCAACGACCTCGGCTGGGAGGTGTACCCGGAGGGACTGGCGCAGTTCCTGCGCGAGTTCTCGCGCTACAAGCTCCCGATCCTGATCACCGAGAACGGCATCCCGACGAGCAACGACGACGACCGCTGGGTGTTCCTGTTCATGCACCTCTGGCAGGTGGCGCGCGCCATCGCCGACGGCGTGAACTGCGTCGGGTACCTGCACTGGTCGCTGCTCGACAACTACGAATGGGCCGACGGCTACGGCGCGCGCTTCGGCCTGATCGAGGTCGACTACGCGACGCAGGAGCGGCGCATCCGGCCGAGCGCCTGGCGCTTCGCCGAGATCATTCGCAGGAACGAGCTGTAGAAGCGCTCGCGCCCGGCGGTACCACCCGCCGGGCGCGTCGCGATCAGCCTGCGAGCGGCGTCAGTGGATGACGGTCACCCGGCGCATGGACTTCGCCGTGCCCTGACGCGCACTCAGCACGTAGAGGCCCGGAGCCAGGTCCGCGGCGAGGAACGTGCGCTCGGTGAGGCCCTTCGCCGAGCCCGAGAACTCGGTGCGCACGCGGCGGCCCTGCATGTCGTAGAGCTCCACGACGCCGTCGCCCTCGCCCGGCCACTCGATCGTGAGCGAAGCCTTGTCCTCCACCGGGTTTCGCGACATCGCCAGGTGCGGGATGCTGCGGCCCGAGGCCGCCGGGGTCACGCCCGCGGTCGAGGTGGGGAACACGGCCAGTCGCACGCCGCCGTCCACCACCTGCACGTGCTGCACGGTCAGGATCGCGTCCTGGTCGGCCGAGGTGGTGCCGCTCTGGATCAGGACGTTGTCCGACTTGCGGCGCACCTCGAAGCGGTAGGTCACGTTCTGCGCCACGATGAAGCTCTGCAGTCGCCGCGGCGTCACGTCCACGGTGAGCGTCGCCGGCGCGCCGATGATGCCGTCGAGCGTGGCCACGCTGCGCGTCTTGAGCGTGACCTCCCAGCGCAGCTGCGACTCCGTGGTCGCGGTCTCGTCCCAGTCCACGAGGCCGTTGATCTGCCCGATCGGGTCCGCCGTCGCGGGATCGCCGTTGCCGAAGTGGCTGTCCGTCGAGCAGTTCGCGAACGCGGGATAGCTCTGGTCGACCTTGTACTTGTAGAGCTGCCGCGCGGCCATCATCGGGTACCACTCGGTCGCGGTCTGCACCGTGTAGTGGTCGCGCTCGTCCCAGAACCAGGTGCCGCCCGCGTTGTTCGCCTGCATCGCCTGGAAGTAGGCGACCTTCTCGCCCCAGCCGACGATGTTGTCGTTGATGCCGCAGAACGCCACCATCGGCGCCGAGCCGCGATGGCGCTCGATCCGCGCCTGCTCGCGCCCGTCCATCCACTGGAACACGCGCGCGCCCGCGGTCGAGGGCAGGTCGAGATCCGGCGAGCCCCACATGCGGTCGAACGAGTCGCGCAGCCCCGGGTAGACGTCCGGGCGAAAGCCGGTGCACACCTTGGGGATCACCGAGAGCGTTCCGGCGATGCGATCGGGGTGGTGCCAGGCGAGGAAGAACGCGAACGAGCCGCCCATCGACCCGCCCAGCGCGTAGACGCGGGTCGGGTCGTGCGGGATCTCGCGGTCCGCCCAGTCGAGCAGGAACATCACGCGCTGCTCGGTGAAGTCGTTGACGAGGCCGCCGTTCGCGCGCGGGAAGTTGTACGGCTGCTCGAGGTCGTAATTCTGCTCGTAGCCGAAGTAGAACGACGACAGATCGCCGGTCGGCAGGTAGTCGTCGATCGACAGCACCCACTCGCCCGGCGTGCCCGTGCCGAGGAGCGAGTTGAAGAAGTTGCCGCCCCGGCCGTGCCCGGTGAGGACGAGCGCGCCACCGGCCGTGCCCTTGACGATCCCGAAGTGGTAGGCGCGACCCGGCAGGTTGCACATCGCGGGCATGAGCGTCGTCGCCGAGTTCGTGGTCCAGAGCACGTAGTCCTCGCCGGCCGGCGAGGTGAGCGTGCGCTGCCAGACGGGGCGG
>DATLUU010000014.1:0-5267 GCA_035577885.1 Verrucomicrobiia bacterium | reverse complement strand
CGGCCCAGACCATCACCCGCGGACCCTATCTCCAGTCGGTGTCGCCCACCGCCATCACCATCCGCTGGCGGACGAGCGTCGCCACGGCCTCGCGCGTGGACCTGGGCGCCACCCCCCAGGCCTACACCATGACGTTCACCGATCCCGTGGTCACGACCGAGCACGAGGTCAAGGTCACCGGACTTCAAGCCGCACACACGTACGCCTACGGCGTGGGCCAGCCCTCGGGGCTCCTGTCGCTGCCGGATGCCACCTACCAGTTCACCACCGCACCGCCGGCAGGCTCCACCGGGCCCGTGCGCGCGTGGGTGATCGGGGACTCGGGTGAGAACACGACCAGCTCGCACAGCGTGCGCGATCGGTTCGACGACTGGAGCGCCGCGCGCCCGCCCAACCTCTTCCTCATGCTCGGCGACAACGCCTACTCGTCGGGCTCCGACGCCGACTACCAGACCGGGTGCTTCGACCTCTACCGCATGGAGATGCGAAAGTGGCCGCTGTTCCCGACGCGGGGCAACCACGACGCGGTGTCCTCGGGGTCGAACAACGACTACCTCGACTTCTTCACCCTGCCGTCGGTGGGCGAGTGCGGGGGCGTGCCGTCCGGGAGCGAGTCCTACTACTCGTACGACTGGGGGAACGTGCACTTCATCTGCCTCGACTCCGAGGGCTCGGACCTGTCGCTGGCGGGGCCGCAGGTGATGTGGCTTCGCCAGGACCTGGCGGCGACGAACGGCGCCTGGGTCGTGGTCTACTTCCACCACCCGCCGTATACGCACGGCAGCCACAACTCGGATGACATCTCCGACAGCAACGGCAAGATGTGGTACATGCGCAACAACATCGTCCCCATCCTGGACTCGACCGGCGTCGACCTCGTGCTCTCGGGGCACAGCCACTCCTACGAGCGCTCCTACCTGTTGAACGGGCACTACGGGACCAGCTCGACGCTGACGGCGGCGATGAAGGTGGGTCCCGGGGACGGCCGCGTGGGCGGGAGCGGCCCCTACACCAAGGCCCACGTCCAGCAGTGGCCGTTCGAGGGCGCGGTCTACACGGTCGCCGGCAGCAGCGCGAAGAGCGACAACGTGTCCTCGATGCAGTGCATGGTCGCTTCCATCAAGGCCCTCGGATCGCTCGTGCTCGACTTCAACGGCAACCGTCTCGACGCGCACTTCCTGGACAGCAACGGTGCCGTGCGCGACAGCTTCGCCATCGTCAAGGGCGGCGGGCTCGCGAGCACGCCGCCATCGGTCCCGACGCTGGCGCTGGGCCTGCCGCGGCCCAATCCATCGAGCGGCTCGGTCGCGCTCGACTTCACCCTCGCCACCGCGGGACCCGTGACCCTGGACGTGTTCGACGCCGAAGGCCGCCGAGTGGCGCGCCTCGCCGACGGCGCGCTCGAGGCGGGGCCGCATCACGTGGTATGGCGGGGCCCGCAACAAGGTCGGCCTGCTGCGCCCGGTTCCTACTGGGCGATGCTCACGGCCGCCGGCGAGGTTCGCGTGCGCCACCTCGTGATCACACCCTGAGCGAACTTCTTTTCTCCTCTCCACCTTCTCCCCGGAGTCCTCTCCCCATGATCAGGGTGTTCTCGATGGCGGTCCTGGCCTTCCTGGCCAAGGCCAGTCACCAGTCGTCGCCGGACCATCTGCCCGCGCTGACTCCCGCGCTCGTCGCGCCAGCGGTCTCGACGCCCACCACGAGCCCGGATCGCGGTTCATCGCCCGGCGACTGGCTGGACCGGACGCCCCAGTTCGGCAGCACCCAGCACGTGCCGCCCGCGGCCGAGGACTGCACCGCCATCGTGGACACGGTGGCGAACCGGCTCGTGCAGTTCGGGGGCAAGGGCGATGACAACCGCGACCTGAACGAGCTGTGGATCATGGACCTGGGCAAGTTCGTGTGGACCAAGGTCGAGACCCCCGGCCCGACCCCGCCCGAACGCGAGGACCACGTCGCGATCTTCGATCCGGTCGGCTACCGGATGATCGTCCATGGCGGCGAGAACGGCCTGACCTCGAACACCACCTGGTCGCTCGACCTCAAGACGCTGCGCTGGCGCGACCTCACCGATTCCACCGCGCCCGCACGCGAGGACCACACCGCGATCTACGACAGCCGCGGCCGCCGCATGGTGATCTTCGGCGGCCGCGACAACACCGGGACGATCGATTACGTGAACGAGTCGAACCTGCCGGCGCTGGACCTGGACCCGCGCTCGCGCACGTTCGAGAAGTGGATCGAGCTCAAGTCCGGGGACGTGCGCGCGCCGGGGCGCTCCGACCACGCCGCGATCTACGACCCGATCAAGAACCGGATGGTGATGTTCGGCGGCTGGGACAAGCAGACGCACCAGTTCCTGGACGACACCTGGGCCTACAACTTCGCCGACTCGCCGGACAGCGCCGGCACCTGGAAGAAGCTCAAGACCAAGGACTCGCATCCGCCGAAGCGGCGCCACGTGGTCGGCGTCTACGACCCGGGGCGGAACTGGTTCATCGTCTGCGGCGGGCTCGGGGAGCAGGGTTTCCTGAACGACGTCTGGGCGTTCGATCTCACGCGCGACCTGTGGATCAACATCACGCCGGGACCGCAGCCCCGGCTCGACCACATGGCCGTGTTCGACCCGCGCCGCGGGGAGATGCTGCTCTATGGCGGCGACGCCCACTGGAAGCGCAAGTTCCACGACGTCTGGGAGCTGGCCGTGCACCCCGACGTGTCCGCGGACTCGCTGCGATGACCACGCCCGTGTCCGCGACCCGCTCGCTCGCAACCGAGATCCGCAATGGGCGTGACGGCGCGCCGATCCGCCTGTTCCTGGGCGGCGCGATGCCCGACGCCGAGACGCTGGCGCAGCTCGAGCGGCTCGGCTCGGCACCCGGCGTCGATCGACCCATCGCCGTGCTGCCCGACATCCACCGCAAGGGCGAGAACCCGAGCCCCACCGGCGCCTGCGTCGCCACCACCGGCACGCTCGTGCCGCGCGCCGTCGACACCGGCATCTGCTGCGGCATTCGCGTGATCCGTACCGGGATCGAGGGGCGTGCGTTCACCCCGGCCATGCTCGACGCGCTGTTCGCCGAGCTGATGGCGACGATCCCGGTGGTGGAGCACGCGGAGGACGTGCTGAGCGACCAGGACGTTCGCGACATCCTGGTGCGTGGCGGCGACTGGAGCCGACAGCGATACGGGCTCGGCGACGACGAGATGAGCCGCATCGACGGCGGCGGCACCGTGCCCACCGACACCCACGACCCCGACGCGATCCTCGCCGCCCTGCCGGCGAAGGCGCTGCGGAAGGGGCGGCGCGGCTACGCCACCCTCGGCGCGGGGAACCATTTCCTCGAGCTGCAGGAGGTGGACCAGGTGCTGGACGAGCGCCTGGCCCGGATGCTCGGGCTCCGGCTCGGGGACACCGTGTTCATGCTCCACACCGGCTCGCGCGGCGTCGGCAGCAAGACGATGAAGCACCACTTCGAGCAGCTCGAGGCGCGTTGGGGGGATCCAGGATCCGGTTCGCCCATCTGGACGCTGCCCGCCGACTCCGAGGACGGCCGCTGCTTCGCGCGCGCGGTGAGCGCGGCGTCCAACTTTGGGTTTGCGAACCGCATCGCCATCACCGAGCGCCTGCGTGCGGCCGTCCGCGGTACGATTCGCGACGCTTCGCTGACGTTGCCGCTGCTGGTCGACTGCGCGCACGTGAGCATCCAGGCGGAGAGTTGGAACGGCGAGACGCTGTGGGTGCACCGCAACGGTGGAAGCCGCGCGCTGCCGCCCTCGGCCCTGACGGGCCATGCGAGCTTCGCCTCCACCGGTCAGCCGATCCCCATCCCGGGCTCGATGGGAGACGCCTCCTACATCGGGGTCGCAGCCGAGGGGGCGATCCAGGCCTATCACTCGGTGAACCACGGCGCCGGGCGGGTGCTGGACAAGCCCGAGGCGACCGCGCGCTACTCGACCGAGGACGTCCAGCGCGAGATGAGGGAGAAGGGCATCCGGCTCTATCGCTATGGCGCGGGCGACATTGCCGAACAGGCGCCGGGCTCGTTCAAGGACATCTCCCGGGTGGTCCAGGCGATGCAGGCCCACGCGCTCGCGACCCTGGTCGTGCGGCTCAAGCCCCTCGCCACGCTGAAGGGCTGACCGCGACGCGCTTCGACGTCGCGGAAGTGCGGCACCGCGGAACCTTGTCGCGTGTCCCCACACGGGTCCTCGGGTCATCCCGAACGTGGCTTTGCTGATTGTGGAATCCACATCGCGCTCGACGAACTGCTCCCGCGTCGGCCCACGCCACGATTCCGGGGCACGGACCCTTCGCGCGACTTGTAAGGCATCCGCGCGTAAACGCATACCACACGACAACATTTCATGTACCAGTACGATCACGAACCGGTTGCCATTCGGAAAAGATTTAGGCTGCATATTCTCATCAAGTATGAGTAGAGTGTGTCCCGCAACCGGATATGAATCCGCGTTGCGAACCACCAGCCTGACGTGATGGAGGATAGGACCCCAGGGGCGCGTGCACAGCGTGAAGCCGCACTCGCCCCGATCGACTGCCTCTCCGCCCGTTCATCTTGGAGGAACGCCACCGTCGGCCGCACAGCAGTATCGAGGTCTCCCTTGTCCCCGCTTCGGATTCTGATGTGCTGCTACGACCAGCGCGGTCTCGGACGAACCGCCCGCACGCTGGATATCGCGTCCTCGCTCGCGTCCCGCTTCTCGAACTGCTCGATCCTCGTGCTCTCGAACCTGTCCATCGTCGGCAGGTTCCGCACGCCGCTCGGAGTGGATGTCGTGCGCGTGCCGAGCATCGGCCTGTCGGCTGCCGCGGAAGGCGGCGTCCGGCGCGCCGCGCTCGAGCGCGAGTGCGCGATCGCGATCCGGCGCACGCTCGCCGAGCGCGTGATCGAGAGCTTCCAGCCCGACCTGGTGGTGATCGACCGCGATCCCACGCACCTGCCGTCGGAGATCCAGCCCGTGCTGTCGTTCGTGCGCGAGAAGCTGCCGCGGACGCGGGTGGTGTGGGCGCTCCCGGACGTGGTCGGCTCTCCCGGCGTCGTCTCGCCGCGCTGGTCGGCGGAAGGTATCTATCAATCCCTGGACGAGCTCTGCGACGAGATCTGGGTGTACGGCGTGCGCGGTGTGTTCGACCAGGCACGCGAGTATCGATTCCCGCCGGCTCTCGCCGAGAAGGTGCACCACACCGGGTACCTGCGCTCGCCGACGGTGCCGCCGCACCGCATCCCGAACGACCTCCTCCG
>DATLUU010000013.1:0-9209 GCA_035577885.1 Verrucomicrobiia bacterium | reverse complement strand
TCGAATTAAACCACATGCTCCACCGCTTGTGCGGGCCCCCGTCAATTCCTTTGAGTTTCAACCTTGCGGCCGTACTCCCCAGGCGGATCACTTAATGCGTTAGCTGCGGCACTGGAGGGGTCAATGCCTCCAACACCTAGTGATCACCGTTTACGGCTAGGACTACCGGGGTATCTAATCCCGTTTGCTCCCCTAGCTTTCGCGCCTCAGCGTCAGTATCGGGCCAGATGTGCGCCTTCGCCACCGGTGTTCCTCCTGATATCTACGCATTTCACCGCTACACCAGGAATTCCCACATCCTCTCCCGTACTCAAGCCAAGCAGTATGGGATGCCGGTCCCCGGGTGAGCCGGGGCATTTCACATCCCACTTACCTGACCGCCTACACGCCCTTTACGCCCAGTGATTCCGAACAACGCTTGCTCCCCCCGTGTTACCGCGGCTGCTGGCACGGAGTTAGCCGGAGCTTATTCATCCGGTACCGTCAAATGACCAGATTATTCACCTGATCACATTTCTTCCCGAATAAAAGGGGTTTACAACCCAAGGGCCTTCATCCCCCACGCGGCGTCGCTCGGTCAGGGTTTCCCCCATTGCCGAAGCCTCTCGACTGCTGCCTCCCGTAGGAGTCTGGGCCGTATCTCAGTCCCAGTGTGGCTGACCATCCTCTCAGACCAGCTACCCATCGTCGCCTTGGTGGGCCATTACCCCGCCAACTAGCTAATGGGACGCGAGACCATCTTCATCCGGTAGCTTATAAATAGAGGCCACCTTTGACCTCAGGATCATGCGATCCCGTGGTCTCATGCGGTATTAGCACCCCGTTGGGAGTGTTATCCCCCTGATGAAGGCAGGTTTCTCACGCGTTACTCACCCGTTCGCCACTCTACTCGTGGAGTTGCCCCCACTTTCGCGTTCGACTTGCATGCCTAATCCACGCCGCCAGCGTTCGTTCTGAGCCAGGATCAAACTCTCCGTGGTAAAAATTCGGAGATCATGCGAGAGCACACCGAAGCGCACCCGCGCATGGATCAATTGCAAGGATAAAACACGCCGACGAGCCAAACCGCGCCCGCCGACATGGACTTGCCGGGCTTTCGAAGTCACGTGCGCTATTCAGTTTTCAAAGATCGGTCGCTGGTCTCTCTCGTTGCCAGAGACACGCGTACGCCCCTGCGAAGCCGCATCCCGAAGGATGGGTCCGCAGAAGCGGACGGGGAACTTAGCCTTGTGGTGGGTCGATGTCAACCGCGTGAAGCAATGGCAGGCCGTGTTCCTGCAGCCGCGGCAATATAGGTGCGGTGACCCTACCTGTCAAGCCCTCGCACTCTCCCACCATCCGCGTTACATGCCAACGACTTAGGGCTTCCCGACTGGACGGGTGCCGGCGGCTGCGCTATCCACTCCCGGACCGGGCCGGCAAGCGGCGGGCCCTTCACCCTGGCGCGCACGCGCGGGAGCCATGAAGACGCTCGTGAACAAGCCCGACTTCCACGCGGACCTCGCAGCGCGCGGTCTCGTGCACCAGGTCACGTCGCCCGATGCGATCGAGCTGCTGCGCACGAGCTCGGTGACCGCGTACATCGGTTTCGATCCCACCGCGGACAGCCTGCACGTCGGCAGCCTGCTGCCCGTGCTCGCGCTCATGCGACTGCAGCGCGCGGGACATCATCCGATCGCGGTGATCGGCGGCGGCACGGGCATGATCGGCGACCCGAGCGGCAAGTCGTCCGAGCGCAACCTGCTCACGGTGGAGTTGCTCGAGCACAATCTCGCGGGACAGCGAAAGCAGCTCGAGCGCTTCCTCGACTTCTCCGGTGCGCACGCCGCGCGCATGGTGAACAACCTCGACTGGCTCGGGAAGCTGGACCTGATCGGGTTCCTGCGCGACATCGGCAAGCACTTCTCGGTGAGCGCCATGACGCAGCGCGACTCGGTGCAGCTGCGGCTCACCGGGCGCGATCAGGGGATCTCGTTCACCGAGTTCACCTACGCGCTGCTCCAGGCGTACGACTTCCTCGAGCTCTACGACCGGTACGGCTGCCGGCTGCAGATGGGCGGCAGCGACCAGTGGGGCAACATCACCGACGGCGTCGAGCTGATCCGCCGCCTGCGCCAGGGACAGGCCTTCGGCCTCACCATGCCGCTGGTGACGAAGAGCGACGGCAGCAAGTTCGGCAAGAGCGAGAGCGGCAACGTCTGGATCGACGCCGCGCGCACGAGCCCGTTCGCGTTCTACCAGTACTGGCTCAACATGGCGGACGCGGACGTGGTGCGCTCGCTGCGCTTCTTCACCTTCCTCGACGTGGCGGAGATCGAGGCGCTGGGCGAAGCCCATGCGAAGCACCCGGAGAAGCGCGAGGCGCAGCGGCGGCTCGCACGCGAGGTGACGGTGCTCGTGCACGGCGCGGAGGCGCTGGCCCGCGCCGAGCGCGCGAGCACGGTGCTGTTCGAGGGTGGGGATCTTCGCACGCTGTCGCCGGCGGAGATCGCAGAAGGCCTCGCCGATGCACCCCGCACGAGCGTGCCCCGGGAGGAGCTCCTGGCCGGGGTTTTGGACCTGCCGGCGGCGCTTGTGCGTTGCGGCCTCGCACCTTCCAAGGCGCAGGCACGCACGTCGATCGAGCAGGGTGCGGTGTCCGTGAATCATGAACTCGTCAAGGACACGGCCCGGGTACTCAGGGTGGGCGATCTGCTTGCCGAAAGATTCGTGGTACTGCGCCGCGGCAAGAAGACCTACAGCCTGATCGACGTCGCCGGGTAAAGGGAACGTCCGGCGCGTCGGTTGCCCCGACCCGGACACCGCCCTACGCTCCCGCACCAAAGGCCAGAGCGCGATGAGTCCCCCAGACTGGCGCCTCTAAAGGAGCACTCCGAGCACCATGTACGAACCGGCCGTGCTTGCGGCGCGCAGGTTCCCGTGGCGCTTCTTCCTCCAGTCCGTGGTCGTCGCCGTCTTCCTGTGCGCGGGCGTCACGTTCGGCATGGTCCAGTGGCTGCGGAGCGACCTGCCGAGCCCGGAGAAGCTGACCGCGATGGAGACCCCGGTGAAGACCACGGTCTTCGACGCGCGTGGCCGCGTGCTGCACGAGTTCTACCGCGAGAACCGCTCGGTCGTGCCGCTCAAGGACATCCCGCGCAACCTCGTCAACGCCACGCTCAGCACCGAGGACCGCAACTTCTACAAGCACTGGGGCGTGGACCTGTGGGGCGTGGGGCGCGCGGTGGTCACCGACGTGATGCACATGCGGCGCGCCCAGGGCGGCAGCACGATCACCCAGCAGCTCGCGCGCAACCTGTTCAACATGTACGAGAAGTCAATCACCCGCAAGATGAAGGAGCTGGTGCTGGCGATCGACCTCGAGCGCACGTACACGAAGGACCAGATCCTGGAGATGTACTTCAACCAGATCTACTTCGGTGAGGGCGCCTACGGCGTCGAGGCCGCGGCGAAGACGTACTACGGCAAGGAGCTCAAGGAGCTGACGCTGCCCGAGTGCGCGCTGCTCTCGGGCATGCCGGCGAACCCGACGCTTTACTCGCCGCGAAAGCATCCGCAGGCGTCGCTCGCCCGGCGCGGCAAGGTGCTGCGCAACATGCTCGCCACCGGCGCCATCACGCAGGTCGAGTTCGACCGTGCCATGCAGTCGCCGCTCGGCGTCACCGCGACGCGCTACTCGAACGACCGCGCGCCCTACTTCATCGAGATGGTGCGCCAGTACCTGGACGAGAAGTACGGCTCGAACGCCGTCTACGAGGGCGGGCTCAGGGTCTACACCACGCTCGATGCCGACCTGCAGGCGCTGGCGGAGAAGGCGCTCGAGCGCCAGCTCGGGAACCTGGAGAAGGAGATGGCGCTCAAGAAGACCAAGTCCTCGTTCTCCACCGACGTGGCGGCAGGCAAGATCCCGCCCGGGACGCGGCCGCCGTACCTGCAGGGCGCCGTGGTGGCGATCGACCCGCACACGGGGTCGGTGCGCGCGCTCACCGGGGGCCGTGACTGGAACGAGAGCAACTTCAACCGCGCCACGCAGGCGCTGCGCCAGCCGGGCTCGTCGTTCAAGCCGTTCGTGTACGCGGCGGCACTCGACAACGGCTTCAAGCCCACCGACGTGATCGTGGACGAGCCGGTGACGTTCCCCGGCGCCGACGGCGAGCCGGCGTACGAGCCGCAGAACTACGACCGCAAGTTCCGCGGCCCGATCACGCTGCGCTTCGCGCTCGAGGAGTCCGTGAACATCCCGGCGATCAAGCTGCTGCGGAAGGTGGGCACGTCGCTGGTGGCGAGCTACGCGCGGCGCATGGGCATCAAGAGCCCGATCGGCCAGAACCTCTCGCTGGCGCTGGGCTCGAGCGAGGTGAACCTGCTGGAGATGACGTCGGCGTACTCCGTGCTGGCGAACAAGGGCGTGCGCAACGACCCCAACTTCATCGTCCGCGTGGTGGACAAGGACGGCAAGGAGCTCGAGCGCTTCACGCCGCGGCCGTCCGAGGTGCTGAGCGAGCAGACCTCGGCGACCATGACCAGCATGCTCGAGTCGGTGATGGACCACGGCACCGGCTACCCGGCGCGCGCGGCGGGCTTCACGCTCCCGGCGGCGGGCAAGACCGGGACCATGGACGAGTACATGGACGCCTGGTTCGTGGGCTACGTGCCGAGCCTCGTGGTGGGCACGTGGGTGGGCTTCGACGAGAAGAAGACGATCGGCCCCAACATGACCGGCGCGCACGCGGCACTGCCGATCTGGACCGAGATCATGACCGGCGCCACGCGCGGCAAGCCGGTCGAGGACTTCGAGCTGCCGGTCGGGATCACGACGCGGCTCGTGTGCTCCGAGACCAACATGCTCGCTACCGACCAGTGCCCGGAGCCCTCGAACGAGCTGTTCGAGGAAGGCTCCGAGCCGACCGAGTACTGCAACCAGCACCCGGGCCGCCCGTTGGATCCCTCCGCGCGCACGTTCTCGCGGCCGGATTCGCTCGAGCGACCGCTGCGCGACATCGACCAGAAGCCGGACAAGGAAGAGATCCACATCTGACGCGCGCGCGGCGGGCCCCCGTGTGACCGGCACCACGCTCGCCGCCGTCGCGATCTTCCTCCTCACCTACCTGGTCCTCGGGCTGGGCGCACTGCCGCCGCTGCGCCTGGACCGCGCCGGCGCCACGCTCGTGGGCGCGACGCTGATGATCGTGTGCGGCGTGGTGACCCCGTCGCAGGCCGCCGGCGCGATCGACCTCGGCACGCTCGCGCTGCTGTTCGGCATGATGATCGTGGCCGCGAACCTGAGGCTCGCGGGCTTCTTCGGCTGGACCGTCGCGCGCGTGCTCGGCGTCACGCGCTCGCCTCGGCTGCTGCTCGTGCTCACGACCTGTCTCTCGGGCGTGCTCTCGGCGCTGGTGGTGAACGACACCGTGTGCGTGTTGCTGACACCGCTCGTGCTCGAGCTGACCGCGCACGCGGGCCTCGCTCCGGTGCCGTTCCTGCTCGCGCTCGCCATGGGTGCCAACGCGGGCAGCGTCGCGACCGTGGTCGGGAACCCCCAGAACATGATGATCGCGACGCTCGGCGGCATCCCCTACGCGCGCTTCGCCGCGGCGCTCACGCCGGTGGCGCTGGGCTCTCTCGCGATCACGTCCGCGGTGCTCGTCGTCGCCTGCGGCCGCGGGCTGCCGGCCACGATCACGGCCGACGAGCCCCCGCCGCCGCGCGTGGACGTGGTGCTGCTCACGAAGTCGGTGCTCGTCTCGCTCGGGCTCGTGGTCGCCATGCTGATGGGAGTGCAGCCGCCGCTCGCGGCCATGGCCGGGGCCGCGGTGCTGCTGGTCACGCGCCGCGTCGAGCCGGGCCGCGTCTACGAGCTCATCGACTGGCCCCTGCTGGTGATGTTCGCCGGGCTGTTCGTCGTCGTCGAGGGTGTCGAGCGCGCTGGCATCGCGGCATGGATCGTCGGCCGACTCTCCGGCGGACCCGCCTCCGGCGGGTACCCCGGCGGACCGCATGGTTTCGTCGCGCTCACCGCGGCGCTCAGCAACCTCGTGAGCAACGTCCCGGCGGTGATGCTGCTCGGCAAGGCGGCCGCGGCGGCGCCGGACCCGGAGCGGGCGCGGCTGCTGCTCGCCATGGCGAGCACGCTCGCGGGCAACCTCACGCTCGTGGGCTCGGTCGCGAACCTGATCGTGGTCTCGCAGGCCGGCCCGCGCGCCCGCGTGGGCTTCTGGGAGTACACGCGCGTGGGCGCGCCGATCACGCTCCTGACGCTCGCCTGGGGCGCGTGGTGGCTCCGCTAGGAAGGGCCGGCCAGTGACCGGGACGCTCGGCCAGCGCGCACGCGGGCGCGACAACAACTTCAACCTCGTGCGCCTGCTCGCCGCGGGCTGCGTGCTCGTGAGCCACTCCTGGCCGCTCTCGGGCACGCCCGGCGAGCCGTTCGAGCGTTTCGCCGGGTTCTCGCTCGGCCACTTCGGCGTGGACATCTTCTTCGTCGTCAGCGGCTTCCTCGTCACCGGAAGCCTGTTCGCGCGCCGCACGCTCGGCGCGTTCGTGCGCGCGCGCGCCCTGCGCATCTTCCCGGCCCTCACCGTGAACGCGTTCGGCACCGCGCTCGTGATCGGGCCGTTCGTGACCGCCCTGCCGCTCGCCGCCTACTTCGCGTCGCCGCTCACGTGGGCGTACGCGGTCTTGAACAGCACCACGTGGCCGTGGGGCGTGGTGTGGTCGCTCCCGGGCGTCTTCCGCGGGCTGCCCGCGGGTGATGCGGTGAACGGCGCACTGTGGTCGCTGCCGTGGGAGCTGACCATGTACGCGATGCTCGTGGTGCTCGGCGCGCTCGCACTGCGCACCCGGCCGTGGCTGGGCGCGCGCGGCGTGAAGGTCGTGGTGCTGGGCATCGCGCTGCTCGCCACGCTCGGGCACGGCTTGAACGAGGGCGCCGACCTGTCGCGCGCGTTCCGGGTGGTGCAGGGCCTGAGGCTCGTGGCGCTGTTCTTCACCGGCGCTTCGCTCCAGCTCCTGCGCGATCGCGTACCGCTCTCCGGCGTGGCGGCCGCGGTCGCCGCCGCGGCGCTGGTCGCGGCGCTCCGCTGGCAGGGCTACGCGCTGGTCGCCTATCCCCTGCTCCTCAGCTACGTGGTGCTGTGGGTGGCCATCGTACCGGGCGGCGTCCTGCGCGCGTACAACCGGCTCGGGGACTACTCGTACGGCTTCTACCTCTGGCAGTTCCCGATCCAGCAGTGGGTCGTGCTCACGCACCCGGGCATCTCGCAGCCGATGCTGTGCCTCGCCTCGCTGCCCGCCGCGCTGGCGATCGCCGTGGCGTCGTGGCACCTGATCGAGCGGCCCGCGCTGGCGCTCAAGGAGCGCCCTGCGGCGCGCCGATGACGGGGGCATGAGCCCTCGCTCCCGCCTCACCCTGCTCGGCGCCGCCGCGCTCGCTGCCTTGCTCGCGGGCTGCGGCTCGGGCGGCCACGCCACGTCCCCGCTCACCCCGCGCACGTACCGGATGGGCTTCGCGCTCAGCGCCCCGCGCGCGGACTTCCCCCTGCTGCTCCAGGCGCTCGACCAGTTCACGAGCCGGTCGGATGCGGCGATCATGAGCAACGAGGCGCCATGGGAGTCGCTGCTCGCGGGTGTGCCGCCCGATGACTTCGTGCGCCGACAGCAGGTGCCGCTGGCGCAGTATTACCGTGGCAAGGGGCTGCGCGTGTGGGTCTACGTCGATCCCGCGAACGGCTTGAACCGCGCCGGCGAGTCGAACCCGCTCGTGGCCGCGGGGCGGAGCATCACCGAGCCCGCGATCCAGCAGCTCTATCGCGACTACGCGGTGGCGCTCGACACGCTCGTGCGCCCCGACGTGTTCGGCACCGTGCTCGAGACGAACCTCATCCGCGCCGCCGCGCCGGCGCCGCTCTACGCCGCGATCCGGCAGGTCGCGAACGATGCCGCCACGGCGATCCGGGCGCACGATGCGAGCGTCCAGCTCTCGGCGAGCGTGCAGGTGGAGACGGCGTGGGGGAAGTTCGGCGGCGGGGTCTACCAGGGCGTGGACGCGGACTTCGCGGACTTCCCGTTCGTCCAGGTGCTGGGGCTCTCGAGCTATCCCTACTTCGCGTGGACGTCGCCCGACAGCCTCCCCGCCGACTACTACGCGCGGCTCCTCGCGGGCCACAACCTGCCCGTGGGCGTGGTCGAGGGCGGGTGGACGTCGGAGAGCTTCAGCACCGTCGTGTCCTCGCCGGCGGTGCAGCAGCGCTACGTCGACCGGCACGCGGAGCTGCTCGCGAGCGTGAACGCGATCTCGTGGTTCCAGCTCACGTACAGCGACATCGAGCTCCACTCGCTGCCGGCCGCGACCGCCGCGGGGCTGCTGCCGTTCTCGCGCCTCGGCGTCGTGGACACGCTGCTCGCCGCGAAGCCGGCGCTCGCCGCCTGGGACGCGCAGTTCGCGCGGCCGTTCCGGTAGCGAATGACCGCGCGTACTGGCTGCCGCGAGCTCTAGGCCCGGGCGTGTTCCGCGCTCAGCCGGCCGAGCGCGAGTGCCGCGAGCGCCAGGCCCAGGTCCCGCAGTGCCACGTCGTAGTAGCCGGGGATGAGCAGCAGGTTGACGATGATCGCCCCGAGCCACGCCGCGACCACGTAGCTGAAGATGCGCGGCTTCACCGCCACGCCGATACCGGCGGCGATCTCGATCACGCCCACGACGTTCATCAGCGCGTGGCCGTGGCCACCCACGAGGTTGTTCGCCACCGCGGGCAGGTACTGGTCCCAGTTCACGAGCGCGTGGAAGAACTTGTCGAGGCCGGCGACGACGGGCGCGACCGTGAAACCGAAGCGCAGGATCTGGAATGCCTGGCGCGAGGGGCTGGCAGCGTGAGATGCGTCTACGGCCGCGGCGTCCGACATGGAGAGCGTGTGCGTGGAAGGCATGGGTCCTCGAACGCGGGGTGTGGATCGGTCCCCTGGGTCCCCGCCGCCCCTAGCACCGTCCCGGGCCATCCGGGATCTTTTCTAAAACTAGTGCATCTGATGTTTAGAGACGGCCCGCGGTTCGCGAAATCTCTTCTGGATAACCATCGTTGGCTTTAGAATCTGGTCATCCTCATGGATCCCAAGCACTTCGAACGACAGGTACAAGCGCTCAGCGCGCTCGACGACCCGGCCCGCCGCAAGCTCTACCTGCTGGTCGCGGCTCGGGGCGAGCTGAGCCGCGACCA
>DATLUU010000012.1:0-3742 GCA_035577885.1 Verrucomicrobiia bacterium | reverse complement strand
GTCCAGACCCCTTACTGGATGCACTTCGGGCTCGATCCCACGGTCATCGCCATCGTCGCCGCGGTCTCCGTGGCCTCGGGCATCGCGTTCGGTGTCGTGCCCGCGTGGCAGGTCACGTCCGGGAACCTTCTCAGTCCGCTGCGCGAGGGAACGGCGGGTGGCGGCGATACGCGGGCCCGCCATCGCATGCGCGACCTGCTCGTGGTCGGCGAGGTGGCGCTCGCCGTGCTGCTGCTCATCGGCTCGGGCCTCATGGTGAGGAGCTTCCTGCGCATGCAGGACCAGCGCACCGCGTTGCGCAGCGAGCGCGTGCTCACCGCAACGCTCACCCTGCCCGGCGTGCTCTACCCGGAGGCCAGCGACCGGGTCGCGTTCTTCCGCGAGTTCCAGCGCTCGCTCGCAGCGCTGCCGGGCGTTCGCGCCGCCGGCGGCGTGCTCAACCTGCACCTCGGCACCGGCAGCTACACGGTGAGCGTGAGCCGGGAGGGCATCGACCCGCCGGCGAGCCCGGAAACCCCGATCACCAGCTTCAACGTGGTCACGCCGCACTACATCGACGCCGTGGGCATCCCGCTCGTGCGGGGACGGGACTTCACCGACGCCGATGGCCGCCCGGGCGCGAATGCCGCGCTCGTCAACCAGTCGGCGGCCAGGAAGCTGTGGCCGCACGAGGACCCGCTTGGCAAGCGCATCCGCCTGAGCCCGGACTACGAGTGGTCGACCGTGGTCGGCGTCGTCGGCGACGTGCGCCAGCACATCCACGGCCCGGCGGAGAACGTCCCCGAGATGCTCATCCCGGAAGAGCAGTGGAACGGCCAGACGCTCACCTGGGCGCTGCGCACGGACGGCGACCCCGCGGCGCTGGCCGGCGCGCTGCGGGCCGCGCTCCGTGCCCAGGATCCGCGCCTGCCGCTCTACGACGTGCGCACGCTGCGCGAGCAGATCGCGCGCTCGATGTGGGACACGCGGCTCACCGCCCAATTGCTGGGCGCGTTCTCGCTGCTCGCGCTGTTCATCGCCGCGCTCGGCCTCTACGGCGTCATGGCGTACTCGGTGTCGCAGCGCACGCGCGAGATCGGCATCCGCATGGCGCTCGGCGCCGCCCGCGGCGACGTGCAGCGGCTCGTGGTCGGCCAGGCGCTGCGGCTGACGCTGGTCGGCGCCGGGCTGGGGCTCGCCGCCGCCTGGGCGCTCACCCGGTTCATGGAGGGCATGCTGTTCGGGGTGCGCGCCAACGACCTGCCGACGTTCGTGTTCGTCACGCTGATCCTCGCCCTGAGCTCGGCGGCCGCGGCCTGGCTGCCCACCGCGCGCGCCGTGCGCGTGGATCCCGTCGTCGCGCTGCGGCACGAATAGGAGCGATCCCATGGACACGCTCATCCAGGACATCCGCTACGCCGTTCGCTCCCTCCGCCGCACACCGGGGTTCACGTTCACCGTGATCGCCCTGATGGCGCTCGGCATCGGCGTCAACGCGATGATCTACACGGTCGTGCACGGCACGCTGCTCGCGGAGCTGCCGTTCCCGCACGTGGAACGCATGGTGCGCGTCAAGAGCCACACCCCGCGCGACAAGGGCGCGTTCTCGATGTCGATGCCGAACCTGCGGGACGTGATCGCGAGCGTGCCATCGCTTCGCGGCACGTCGGCGTGGAACGACATGAGCGCATTCGTCGCCGCCGGCGACGAGCCCCAGCGCTACGAAGGCACGCTCGCGACCTCGGGGTTGTGCGAGGCCCTGGGCGTGTATCCGCAGCTCGGTCGTTGGTTCACGGCCGACGAGTGCCGGGTGGGCGCGGCGTACGGGCCCGTGGTGCTGAGCGGCAAGCTCTGGCGCGAGGTGTTCCACTCCGACCCGAAGATCCTCGGCACGACGCTGCGCGTGAACGGCCGGCCGCGGATCGTGGTCGGCGTGATGCCGGTGGCATTCCGCTTTCCGGAGACGAGCGACATCTTCGTGCCGCTGGCGATGAACGACAGCTCGGACACGCGCGACAGCTACTACCTGAGCGTGGTCGCCCGCCTGGCGCCGGGGCGCACGCGGGCGCAGGCGCAGGCCGAGCTGGACGCGCTCTCGAAACAGCTCGCACACGACTACGCGGCCACGAACGACAAGCTGGCGATGCTGGCGCTCGACTTCCGCGACGAGGTGGTGTCGGAGGTGCGGCTGCAGATGATCATGCTCGCGCTGGCGGTGACGTTCGTGCTGTTGATCGCCTGCGCGAACGTCGCCAACCTGCTGCTCGCCCGCGCCACCGCGCGCCAGCGCGAGGTCGGCGTGCGCATCGCGCTCGGCGCCAGCCGCGCCCGGCTGACGCGGCAGATGCTCACCGAGAGCCTGCTGCTGGCGCTTGCCGGCGGCGCGATCGGCGTCGTGCTCGGGGACTGGGGCATGCGGGTCACGCTCGCCAGCATCCCCGAGCCGCTTCCCTACTGGATGAAGTTCCGCCTCGACCCGGCCGTGCTCGGGGCGATCCTCGCCGCCACGGTGTTCGCCGGGCTCGCGTTCGGCCTCGCGCCGTCGCTGCAGGCCACCACCGGCGACGTGCTCACGCCGCTGCGCGAGGGCAGCGCCGGGTCCGGCGACAGCCGCGCGCGACACCGCCTGCGCGGCACCCTGGTGGTGACGGAGATCGCGCTCGCGGTCCTGCTCCTCATCGGATCGGGGCTCATGATCCGCAGCTTCCTGTGGCAGACCGAGCAGCGAGCCGCGCTCCACACCCACGACGTGCTCACCGGCTCGCTGTTGCTGCCGGTCGCGCTCTACAAGGACGACGCGGCGAGGATCGCGTTCTTCCGCGAGTTCCGGGACGCCCTGCGCTCGCTCCCGGGCGTCTCCGCCGTCGGCGGCGCGGCCAACCTGCATCTCGGAACGGGGCAGTGGCGGACGTCGATCCAGCGCGAAGGGATCGACACGGACGACCTGCCCGAGAGCCAGATCCCGCTCGTGCCCTTCAACACCATCACCCCGGGCTACTTCGATGCGGTGGGCATGCACATCATCGCCGGTCGCGACTTCAGCGATGCCGACGGGCCCGACGCCCCGCGCGTGGCGATCGTGAACAGCGTCGCCGCGCGGCGGCTGTGGCCCGGGCAGGATCCGATCGGCAAGCGCTGGCGCAACGACAAGAACGACAAGCGGGGCTGGGCCACCGTCGTGGGCGTGGTCTCGAGCGTGCGCCAGCACGTGCGTGCCAATGACGACGGGCTCGGCGAGGTCCTGGTGCCGCAGGCCCAGTTCGGCAACCAGACGCTGACCTGGGCGATCCGCGCCACCGGGTCGCCGGCGGCGCTGGCGACGCCGGTGCGGCAGCTGCTGCGCGCGCGCGATCCCAACCTGGTGTTCGCCGAGGTGCGCACGCTGGACGAGCACGTGCGCCGCGCCGTCTGGGAGCCGCGCGTCTACGCCCAGCTGTTCGGGGTGTTCTCGTTCGTGGCGCTGGTCATCGCCGCGCTCGGCATCTATGGCGTCATGGCGTACACGGTGGCGCAGCGCACGCGCGAGATCGGCATCCGCATGGCGCTGGGCGCCGCGCGCGCCGACGTGCAGCGGCTCGTGGTCGGCCAGGCGCTGCGCCTCACCCTGCTCGGCTCGGGGCTGGGGCTCGCGGCGGCGTTCGCGCTCACCCGGTTCATGCAGAGCCAGCTGCACGGCATCCGTGCCGACGACCCGCCGACGTTCGTGGGCGTCACCCTGATCCTCGCCTTGAGTTCCGCGGCGGCCGCATGGCTGCCCACCGCG
>DATLUU010000011.1:0-2381 GCA_035577885.1 Verrucomicrobiia bacterium | reverse complement strand
TGCTCGTGCGCCCGGTGGGCGCGCCCGAAAAAGGCGCGCAGAAGACGCTGGTGCTGCTCCACGGCGGACCGTACGGCTCGCGGTACGGCATCGGCTTCAACGCCATGGCCCAGTTCATGGCGGGGCGCGGCTACCAGGTGTTCCTGCCGAACTTCCGCTCGAGCGGCGGCTACGGCACCGCGTTCATGCTGCGCCAGCGCGCCGACTGGGGCGGCCAGGACTGGCGCGACGTCGAGACCGGCGTCGACAGCCTGGTGAAGTGGGGGCTCGCCGACGGCAACAAGCTGGGCGTGTTCGGCCACAGCTACGGCGGCTACCTCTCCGCGTGGGCGATCACGCACACGAGCCGCTACGACGCCGCCGTGGTCTCCGCGGGCGCACCCGACCTGCCGGCACTGTGGGCGCAGAGCGACACGCACCAGTACCGCGCGTTCGAGTTCGAGGGCTTCCCCTGGGAGAGCTTCGACAAGTGGCGGAAGAGCTCGCCGATCGCGTACATCGACAAGGTGAAGACGCCGACGCTGGTGCTCAACGGTGAGGCCGACGTGCGCATCCCCTACCCGCAGGCGCAGGAGACGTACCAGTCGCTCAAGTTCCTCGGCGTGCCCACGGAGTTCGTCCACTACCCGCGCGAGGGCCACGGCCTGCGTGAGCCGCGCCACCGCGCGGACTGGTACACGCGCCAGGCGGCGTGGTTCGACCGCTGGGTGAAGTGACCGCCATGCGAACGCGCATCCTGATCCCGATCCTGTGGCTGCTGCTGGTCCTCGCGTTCGTGACCTACGTCTGGCCCACACGCTGGCGTTACGACCACATGACCGTGGACGGGAACATCGTGCCGGTGCGAATGGACCGCTTCAGCGGCGATTCGGACATGCTGGTGCCGGACGAGGGCTGGGTGCCGGTCGAATCACCGTCCGACAGCTCCGACTCGTCCTCGCCCGCCGCGTACTGACGCACCGTGGCTGCGCGGGGCGTCGCCGGCGAGATCGCACGGCTGGAGGCGCTGCGTTGGACGTTCGGTGACACGGCCGCTCGCGAGCGACGCACGAGGCTCGCGCGCGTGTTGCGCTCGAGCCTCCCGGGCGCGGCGGCGATCGAGCGGCTGCACGAGCTGTTGCTCGCCGCGCGCGCCTACCCGGACGACCGCGCGACACTCGCGCTCGTGTCGCGAGCGTTGCGAAGCTTCGGCGCGCGTGCGGACGTGCGCCGTCATCGCGGCGCGCTCACGGACAGTGGCATCGCCGGCTCGGATACCCGCTTCGCGTTCTTCGCCCCGACCGCGCGCCGGCTCGCCGCGCGCTGGCCGAAGCTGCTCGAGATCGACTGGGAGGCGCTCGCGTCTCCCGATGCGCTCGAAGCCTGGCTGCCGCTGCTCGCGCACGAGGGCGAGGTGCCGGGGCTGGACGAGATCGACTATGGACTGCGCGGCTGGCTCGCGCGGATGAAGGGCGCGGGCGAATCCGACGGTGCGTTCGTGGCGCGCGCGCTCGCGGCCCGGCTCGCGCCCGATGACTTCCTGTTCGAGCGCGTGCACGACGGGCTGGAGCCCGCCTACCGGCTGCGCGGTGACGCGACGACGCCGTCGCGGACGCATGACGAATGGCCGGTGACGAGGATGCACTTCCAGCGCGAGCCATTCGCCGGTCGGCCGGACCTCGCCAAGGCTGCCGCGACACCGCCGCGCGCGGTGCGCGCGCTCGCCGAGGCCGAAGGCGAGAAGGCGCTGGCGCTGGCGATGTCGTGCATGGTCACCCGCAGCCGCGACCTCGACGTGTTTGCGTGGGGAGATCCGCGTGACGTGCGCCACGTGGACTGCGGCGACGGCCTCGAGTTCCTGATGATCGGCGCGCTGCCGGAGCGCCGGCTGTTGCTCGAGAGCGTGTACGGCTTCCTCACCCTCAAGAATGGCGTGCCCGTCGGCTACGTGCTCACCAGCGCGCTCTACCGATCGGCAGAGCTGGCGTTCAACGTCTTCGACACGTTCCGGGGCGCCGAGGCGGGACCGGTGTACGGGAAGGTCATCGGCATGACCCGCGCGCTGTTCGGCACCGACACGTTCACGATCTTCCCCTACCAGCTCGGCGACGGGAACGACGAGGCGATCGAGTCGGGCGCGTGGTGGTTCTACCAGAAGCTGGGGTTCCGGCCACGCGCGCGCAGCGCGCGGGCGCTCATGCAGCGCGAGCTGGCACAGATGGCGCGCCGGCCGGGATACCGTTCGAATGCCGCCACGCTCAAGAAGCTCGCGACGGAGAACCTCTACTGGTCGCTCGGCCCTGCGCGCCGCGACGTGATCGGCGAGCTGCCGCTCCCGAACGCCGGCATCGCCGCCACGCAGTTGATCGCCCGGAGGTTCGCCGGCGATCGCGCGCGCGCGG
>DATLUU010000010.1:0-2834 GCA_035577885.1 Verrucomicrobiia bacterium | reverse complement strand
CAACTCGTGCTCGCGGGCGAGACGGCCGCCGGCGTGGCGCAGGCCGAGCGCACGCTCGACATGTCGCCGCACGACGGCCGGCTGCGTTACAACGCCGCGTGCACGTTCGCGCGCGCCGGCATGCCCGAGCGCGCGCTGGCGGAGCTGAAGGAGGGGGTGCGCCAGGTGCCCACGTACATCTCCGACTGGCCGCGGCGCGATCCCGACCTGGCGAGCCTCCACGACCATCCCGAGTTCATCGCCATGTTCGGGAAGGCGGAGAAGTCCGCGAGCTAGGCTCCTCCGCTTATTGGCCCGGCGGCGCCCCAACGTGCTCGCGTGGGGTTCTCGAGCGGAGCCTAGCGGTAGATCGCCTTCAGCTGGCCCCAGTTCTTCCTCAGCGCCGGTGTGACCGCCTTCCACACGCCCGTGATCGACGCCTCGGTCGTGGCGCGCTCGAACGTCGGGAACCCCAGTGCTTCGCAGATCATGCGCACGATCGTGTAGTGGTTGACGACCTGGTTCGACACGACGCCGGGGATGACCAGCGGTCCCACGAACGCGGTGAGGATCTGGTTGCTCATCGAGCTGTCGTCCTCGTCCCACGTCAGCACCAGCAGGCCATCGGGCCCGAGCGCGCCGAGGACCGCCGGCAGGTTCGCCGCGAGCCAGGCATCGCCGTCGGCGAGTCCGCAGCCCGCCGTGGTGCTGTTGTGCGTGTTGTGGCAGTTGTTGGGGATGATGAAGACGAGGTTCGGGAGCGTGCCGCCCGCGATGTCCGCGGCGAGATCCGAATACGGCCGCTCGTTCGCGTGGTTCACGTTCTGGTAGTAGGTCCACGGGTCGTGCTTGCGCGTGTAGAGGCCCGTCGAGGCCGTGCCGTCGTACGAGCACGCCGTGCCTCCCGCGACCGCCAGGTTCTCGCTGTAGGCGCGCCAGGTGAGCCCGTGTGTCTCGCACATCTGGCCCAGGTTCTGGGTGCTGAACGGTGAGCCGGGGGCGGGGCAGTTGTCGTTGCGGATCCCCAGCGTGTTGCCGCCCCAGAGTGCGAAGTAGTTGGGCTGCGATGGGTGGGTGATCGCGAACGAGCTCGAGAACGTCGCCCCCTGGGCGAGCAGGCTCGCGGTGTAGGGGAGCGTGCGCACCTCGTCGTAGCTCTTGTTCTCCATCACCACGACGACGACGCGCTCGTGGTGGGGCGCGGCGGCCCGGGCGGGCGCGGCGAGGGCCAGGGCGAGGGCGAACAGGTGCAGGCGGCGCGGGGGGACGAGGCGCGGCACGGGATCCTCGTATGCGGAGCGGGGTGAGCGGCGGGCAGGGATCGCGGCAACCATGACACGGCGCCGTGCCCGACTCCACCGGAAAATCCGGTCGCGGTGCTTACTGACGATGGACGACGAGCACGCGGAACGTGCCCGGCACGATGCCCCAGCGCGGGTTCGGGTTCTCGGGTGTGGGCGCGGGCGGCGGCGTGAGGTCGGCGGCGGGGATGTAGACCGTTCCGTCACGGGGGTCCAACGCCAGCGTGCGGCCGCTCATTTGCGTGGGTACATTCTCGACCACGCGATAGTGATCCGGGTCGTCCTCGTGGATCACGGTGAGCGTGCCCTCGCCGTTCGAGCTGAACACCAACTGCTGCGCGGGGTCGAACTCGACGCCGTCCACGCGCTTGCCGATCGGCACCTCGGCGACCTTCCGGCCGGTCTTCGAGTCGAGCACGATCAGCTTCTGGTTGCTGCACCCCGAGAACAGGCGGTGATGAACGCGGTCGAACGCCAGTCCCGACGGCTCCTTGCCCGGCGCCAGCGACCAGACGTTGAGCTGCTTGAGTTTCTTCGAGTCGAACTCCACCACCGTGCTGCTGTCCTCGTTGTTGACGTAGATCCGGCCGGCGCCGTCGGTGACGCCGGCCTCGGGCTTGCCGCCCAGCGCCAGCGTGCCCACGACCTTCTGCGTGCGCGCGTCGATCGCGGTGGTGTTCTTCCCGCGGCCATTGAACGTGAACACGCGACCGGACGCCTTGTCGTAGAGGATCGCGTCCGGGTTCGGCGAGCCGACCGCGATGCGGCCAATGACCGCGAGCGTCTTCAGGTCGAACACGCTCACCGACGAATCGCGTCCGTTGCTCGTGAACCCGCGGCCGACGTCGTACGCCAGCGCCACGCCGTGCACGCCCGGCGTGTCCGGGATGTCGCCGGCGACGCTGTCGGTGCGCGTGTCCACCACCGCCACGTGCGTGCCGTGCGTGGCGAACACGCGATGCGACGAGGTGTCGACGGTGATGTAGTCCCAGCCGCCATCGCCACCGACGAGGATGCTCCTGTCGGCGTGGTAACCACTCTCACCGGCGAGAGCACTGGTCGCGAGCAGCGTGATGGCGATGATCCAGGTGCGGGTCGGGCGTGACATGGGCAAGCCTCGTCGAGCGGGGAACACGCGGAACTGCGGCCTTGAGGGTCGACGATAGGCTATCACCCAATGTCGCACCGCAGCGCCGGTGCCGGCGCCGACCGCGGCGGCAGAGGATCCGCCGCTGAGCGCGCTCTCAGCGCAGTCCCGGAAGGAACGCGGGCACGCGCTGGGCGTACTCCGCGTACGCGGTCCCGAATGTCTCGCGCAAGAGCTTCTCTTCGGCCTGGATGCGGATGAGTGTTCCCACGACGAATACGCTGCCCGCGATCACGAGGCCAAGCCAATGCCCGAATGCGAAGTTGCTCGCGAGCAGCTTGCCGAGCATCGCCGTGTAGATGGGGTGACGCACGAAACGGTAGGGGCCCTGCGTGACCAGCTCATGGCCCTCGATGACACGCGCCTCGTAGCTCCACTGTTTGCCGAGCGTACGCACCGCAGCGAGC
>DATLUU010000009.1:0-2532 GCA_035577885.1 Verrucomicrobiia bacterium | reverse complement strand
CGGCTCGCCGCACCCGCTGGGCAACGCGATCGCCATCGCCACGCTCCGGCCGGCTTAGTCAGCCTGGTGCGAGTCTGCCGCGCGGCGCAGTAGCTCGCCAAGCCGCGGGGCCGTCGCCTTGAGCGAGTAGCGAAGCTCGAGCGTCCTGCGCGCGGCGCGCCCCAGTGCCGCACGCCGCGCCGGATCGCGCACCAGCCGGTCCAGCGCCGCCTCGAGCGACTCGTCGTCGCCGACCAGCTCGCCGTCCATGGCCGGGGTCACGATCTCGGGATGGACTCCGGCACGCGACGCCACCGCGGGCAGGCCCAGCGCCATGTAAAGCAGCAGCTTCAACCCGCACTTGCCGCGCTCCCAGTCGCCGTCGGCGAGCGGCGCTAGGCCGATGTGGCAACGCTGGGAGATGGTGCGCTCGGTGTCGGCGCTCCACTCGTGCGAGAAGCAGTGCAGGCCGGGCAGCTCGAGCCGCGAGCCGATCACGTGCAGCTCGAGCCCGGGGTGCCGCGCACCCAGGCGCGAGAGCGTCGGCCCCCATGCCTCGAGGTAGCGCAGCGTGGTCGGGCTGCCGATCCATAGGAGCCGCACGGTTCCTCCGTTATCGGGGGTGACCGGCGTCCAATGGGTGCTGTCGACGACAGTGGGGATTACCTCCACTTCGTCCGCTGGCCGCCCCAGCCGCTGGTTTCGCGCCCAAGTCGCGAGCCAGGCATTGCCCGCGGCCACGGCGCGCGCCCCGGCGGCGATCGCGGTCACGCTTCCGTGTGCCTTGAGCCCCGCGAAGCGCTTGTTCGCGTCGCTCACGTTGGGCAGGAACACGGCGTCGTCCAGGTCGAACACCCAGCGCGTCCGGCTGCGTTCGAGGAGCGCGAGCGGCCACCCGCCCGCGAGCGGCCACAGCTCGCGGTGCACGATCACGAGATCGTAGCGCCTGGCCGAGCGCAGGCGCGTGAGGAGCCGCTGCGTGCGGCGCGCCACGTCCCACGCCTTGGGCGCCACCGCGCCGGGCCGGTAGAGGCGACGGAACGCGTCCTCGTCCAGGAACGGAGCGGGCTCGAGCTCGATCCCCATCGCGCGCAACGGCTCGCGGTACTGGAACACGCGATAGCGGCCGGCGGCACCCGACTCGGGCGCCGGCGTGAACGCGAGTACGCGCAGCGTCACGCGCGCGCGGCTCGAGCCGGTGCCAGCGGGTACCCCACGGCGTCGTGCCCGGCGCGGACCATCACCGCGGTCCACATCGCCACCTGCGCGAGGCCCACCAGGCCCATGAAGTTGTCGCCGGTCATGTTCGCGACCAGGAGTCCCAGGATCAGCGGGGCGTGGAAGCGGGCCATGTGGTACCCCAGCGTGCCGCGCGGGGCGGTGCGCTCCACCGCGCGGCCCACCTGGAAGAGCCTGACGATGACGAACGCGAGCACGATCAGTCCCACGATCCCCATGCTCACGAGGATCTCGTAGTAGTAGTTCTCCACGGTGATGAGCACGATGCGCATCTCGTTGTAGGCGTTGCTCACGAAGCGGAAGCCGAGGTACCCGATGCCGGTCCATGGGTGGTCCTTCACCACGCCCCACGCCGTCTTCCAGCCGTAGATCCGCTCGAACATCGAGTAGGCCTCGAACGTGCCTTTCTTCACGGCGACGGTGCGCATCATGCGGATCCAGAACGACTGCGGCATCAGCGGCAGCAGCGCGGCGAGGGCGAGCGCGCCCGCGAGCAGCCGGGAGGGACGCACCCAGCGCAACGTGAACAGGCCGAACGTCGCCCAGGCGAGGATGCCCGAGCGCGATTGCGTGAGCCCGAGCAGGGCGATCATCAGGGCGCCGAGCACGAGGTTGATCCATTGCGGTCGCATGACGTGGCGGATCATCAGCACCACGCCCACGATGAGCGTCGCCGTGCCGCACTCGTTCGGACAGGCGACCGGTTCTTCGGGATCGTTCAGGTACAGCGTCATCCCCGCGCGTTTCACGTCGAACGCAGCGATGGCGACGATGTTCGCCACCGCCAGCACGACTCCCGCCACGAGCAACCCCTTCCAGGCGAGGGCGATGCGCTCCGGCGTCCGCAGCCACCACGAGGCCAGCGGGTAGAACAGCAGGCCCTGGATCGCCCGTGCCAGCAGCAGGGCGGAGTCGAGGGCGGCGCCGGTGCCAGCCACGCGTGCGAGCTGCAGGAGGGAGATGGCCGCGAGCACATAGAACACCACCACGGCCCTGGCCAGCCGGCGCTCGGCAAAGTTCATCTCGTCGTGGCCCGGCCCCGATTCCGGGTGGGCGCGTGCCTCGCGGCGCGCGCGGCCGAATACACTTGCGATCAGCACCGGCGGCATCAGCACATCGATCGGATTGATGGCGCGGAACTCGGTGACCCGCACCACCACGAGCACGATGCAGGTGCCAAGGATCACGAGCAGGCTCCCGAACGGTCGGATCGCGCTTAGGTAGAGCAGGGCGCACCCGCCGATCACGGCAAGCGGGACCGTCCACGTCGGCGAGGGGCTGCCGGCGGCGAGCCCCACCAGGACGGCCAGCCCT
>DATLUU010000008.1:0-2700 GCA_035577885.1 Verrucomicrobiia bacterium | reverse complement strand
GGGCGCAAGGTCCTGCTCGTGGACATCGACCCGCAGGGGAACGCCACGAGCGGCGTGGGCGTGAACGGGAACGATCTCAAGCTCGGCACCTATGAGGTGCTTCTCGGTCAGGCCGAGGCGAAGGACGCCATCCAATCCACGGGTGTGCCGTGCCTGGAGGTGCTCCCCACCGGGCAGCGGCTCTCGGGCGCGGAGGTCGAGCTGGTGGGTATGCTGGCGCGCGAGACGAGGCTCAAGACATGCCTCGCCAAAGTGCGAGATGACTACGATTTCGTCCTGATCGACAGCCCGCCGTCGCTGGGACTCCTCACGATCAACTCACTCACGGCGTCCGACTCGGTGATCATCCCGCTCCAGTGCGAGTACCTGGCGCTCGAGGGGCTCACGCAGCTGATCACCGCGATCCGGCTCGTCCAGGACCACCTGAATCCCGCCCTCCGCATCGAGGGCGTTCTGCTCACCATGTACGATGCGCGCGTGAGCCTCTCCAAGCAGGTCGCTGACGAGGCTCGCAAGTTCTTCTCCGACAGGGTTTACAGGACGGTCATCCCGCGCAACGTGCGCCTCAGCGAGGCGCCTTCGTTCGGGAAACCCATCGTCCTCTACGATCCGCACAGCTCCGGGGCGGAAAGCTACCGCGAGCTGGCGAAGGAGGTCCTGGGCCATGACTAGGAAAGTGCTTGGGCGCGGGCTGGACGCGCTGATCTCTGGCGATACCGCGGCGGTGGCCACCGAAGGCCTGCCGCCTCAGGGCGGCACCATGGAGCTCTCGATCGAGCTCATCTCCCCGAACCCGTTCCAGCCGCGCAAGCGGTTCGACGACACCACGCTGCGCGAGCTCGCAGACTCGATCAAGGCCGCCGGTGTGCTGCAGCCGCTGCTCGTGCGGCGCGTCTCGCCTGGCGACTACCAGCTCGTGGCCGGCGAGCGCCGGCTGCGCGCGGCGCAGATGGTGGGCTTGAAGAAGGTCCCGGTCGTGGTGAAGGACGTCGACGACCGCGCCATGATGGAGATGGCGCTCGTCGAGAACATCCAGCGCGAGGCGCTCGACCCGATCGAGGAGGCCAGGGCCTACCAGACGCTGATCGAGAAGGTCGGCCTCACGCACGAGAAGCTCTCGGAGCGCGTCGGAAAGCAGCGCGTCACGATCACCAACTCGCTTCGCCTGCTGTCGCTTCCGGCTGAAGTGATCGACATGGTTTCACGTGGAACACTGTCCGCGGGCCACGCCCGGGCGCTGCTCGCGCTCGAGAATCGTGGCGACCTGCTGGCCGCGGCGCGCTATGTTGCGACGAAGGGCTTCTCGGTGCGGCGGACGGAGTCGTTCGTGCGTCGCAAGCAGCGCACGGCACACGCGCGCCCACGTGCCGCGCGCCTGGCCGGGCTCCCGGAATGGGAGACCAAGCTCCAGCAGCGGTTCTCGACGCAGGTCGCGATCCACGCCGGGCGCAAGGGCGGCAAGGTGGAGTTCGAGTTCTACAGCCAGGATGACCTCGAGCGGCTGCTCGAGGCATGGGGTGTTCTATAGTCCGCGCCTTACGGCGACGCACACACGGAGGTGCATGTGCTCAAGTTCCGAACCCCGCAACCACAACCTGAAGACCCGGTGTCCGCGAACACCGTGATCGGTGTGAACTCGAACTTCCGCGGCACGCTCATGGTGAGCGGCACGCTCCGGATCGACGGCGAGTTCGAGGGCGACATCCTGAACTGCGAGCGCCTGGAGATCGGCGAGCACGGGATCATGCGCGCGGACGTCGAGGTGAAGGACGCCGTGATCATGGGCCGCGTCTACGGGAACATCCGCGCGCTGGGCTCGATCGAGATGCGGGCGGGCGCGCGCGTCGAGGGCGACGTCGCGGCGCTGACCGTGGCGATGGAGCAGGGTGTGCGCTTCACCGGCCGCTGCACGATGCTCGAGGCGGGCTCGGAGACCACGATCGAGATCGGCGCCGGCATGCGCCGATGATCGACTCGCGACATCATAATCTGGTAACACTAGTTACAGCAGCGTATTAGATTACATTAGAGCCACGCTTGGGCGGATCGCAGTCAGGGCAGCGAGCGCTGGGCCGGTGGCTCGTGTTCCTCGCCACGTTGTTCTGGGGCGGCACCGCAACGCTCGCGCGCTCGGTGTTCCGGGACAGCGGCGTTCCGGCACAGACGGCAGTCGAGCTGCGGCTCGTGATCGCCGCGAGCCTGCTCCTCGCCTGGTTGCTCGCGAGGAACCGCGGCGCGCTCCGCGTCGAGCGCGCGGACCGCAGCGCGCTCCTGGTGCTCGGGCTCTTCGGTGTCGCCGCGGTGCAGGGCACCTACTACTACTCGATCGCCAAGCTCGGTGTCGGGCTCGCGATCCTGCTCCAGTACGTGGCGCCGTCGCTCATCGTGCTCTGGGAGATGGCGCGTGGGCAGCGACCGTCGCCGCCCATGGTCGCGGCGGTGTTGCTTGCGCTCTCGGGCACGGCGCTGCTCGTGAGCGGCGTCGACCGGAGCAGCGTGCACGCGAGCGCGTTCGACTGGTGCGTGGGCGCGTCGTCGTCGGTGATCTTCGCCTTCTACGTGCTCGCGTCGAAGCGACTCGTCGCGCGCTACGCGCCCGAGACCGTGCTCGTCTACACGTTCGGCGTCGCGGCGGTGTTCTGGATGTGCGTGACGCCGCCGTGGCGCATCGTCGCCGCGCACTATCCCGCGTCGCTGTGG
>DATLUU010000007.1:0-4781 GCA_035577885.1 Verrucomicrobiia bacterium | reverse complement strand
CGTCCAGTTCTCGCAGTACGACGGCGTGAATCGCTGGACGCAGATGGCGCTCGAGATGTTCGGCGACCCGCAGCTGAGCCTGCCGCGGCACGCCGGGCACGACCTTGCGCTCTCGGCGCCTTCGACCGTGAACGTCGGGGGCGGTGGCATCCCCGTGCACGTCACCGAGGACGGTGTGGCGAAGCCGGGCGTCATCGTGACCGCCTACCGCGACGCCGAGGGCATCGTCACCGCGACCACCGATGCCCAGGGAGACGCGGTGCTGCCGTTCGTGGCGCTCGCGCCGGGCGAGGTGTCGATCACCGCCCGCCAGGATGGTTCACCCGTCCAGGTCGACAGCGTTGAGGCGACCGCGAACAGCGGTGTGGACGGGCCTTCCGTGCCGCGCTTCACGTTCGCGGCGCCATCGCCCAATCCCAGCTCGGGGGTCGTGTTCTTCCACTGGAGCGTGCCCGCGGAGCTCGCCGAAAGCCCCGCGAAGCTCACGCTCCACGACCTCGCCGGGCGGGTCGTGCGCACGCTCGAGTCTCCGGCCGGCGCGACGTCCGCACGCACCGCGACCTGGGATGGCCGCGACGCCTCGGGCGGCAGGCTCGCCCCCGGACTCTACGTCGCGCGGCTGGTGGTGGGGGGCCAGGCGCTAAAGCGTCCCTTGATCCGCACCCGCTGACGCTAGGCCGGCTTCGGGATCGCCGTGTGCAGGATGCCGCGGAGCCGGAAGCCCACCGCCAGCATCAGCACGCCGTAGAGCGTGGCGTACCCGCCGATGAGCCACACGACCGCGAGCGCCCCCGCGCCCGGCCGCGCGAGCATCAGCACGCCGAAGACGACCGAGAGCAGCCCGGAGAGGATCAGCATCCACTCGTTGGGGATCACCCTGCGGAACCGGATCGCCGCGGCGATCTGGAACACACCGGTCACGAGCGCCCAGCAGGCGATGAACGAGAGCAGCAGGAGCGCGGTCATCCCCGGCCACACGAACGTGAGGACGCCCGCGGCGATGCCGAGCACGCCGATGAGGAGGAGCTGCCACATCGGCCTGCCGCCGTCGCGGATGCGGAAGCCCGAGGTGAGGGCGAGAACCCCGTCGGCGATGGCGTAGGCGCCCCAGACGAGGACCAGGGAGGCGAGCGTGATGCCGGGCCGCGTGAACGCCAGGACGCCGAACACGATGGCGACAACGCCTCGCAGGACGACCCAGCCCCAACTGGAGCGCAGGTGAGCCAACATCGCATCGATCGACATCGCGACCTCCTTAGAATCGCCGCGAACTTCCCTCCGCCGACCGCGGCGATCCGGAGGAGGTCGTGCTGGTCCAAACGGGCGCGATACTACACCCGCCTCCGGTGTGGAAAGGACGGCTATTCCCCGAGTTCCGGCGGCGGGGGCATGTGGCGCCGAAGGAACGCGAGCATCGTCTCGTACGCTTTGACGAAGTTCTCGTCCTTCCCGATCCCGTGGCCCTCGTCCGGGAGCAGCAGGTATTCCGCGACGCCGCCGTGTTGCTGGACCAGCCGCACCATGTCTTCGGACTCGGCCGGCGGCACCACCGGATCCTGCCCTCCCTGGATGACGAGGAGGGGCGCTTTGATCCTCTCCGTGTGCCGCGCGGGGGAGATCGCCGCCATGAACGTCGAGTCGCGGACGGGATCTCCATACTCGGCGATGCGATTCGCGCGCCGGTAGGGCGCGGTGCGGTCGAGGAACGTCTTCAAGTCGGCGGGGCCGTAGAAGTCGACACCGGCGCGGAACAGGTCCGGGTGGTGGACGAGCATCGCCAGCGTGGCGAAGCCACCGTAGGACGCCCCCGAGCACGCCACCTTGTCGCCGTCGAGTGACTTCTGCTGGCGGATCCAACTCACGGCGTGCGCGATGTCCTGGAGCGCGTCCCACCGCCGCGGGCCGTCGTCGAGCACGACGTACGACTTGCCGTAGCCGGCGCTGCCGCGGATGTTGGGCGCGAGCACCGCGTAGCCGTGCGCGATCAGGAACTGGTAGAAGTTCGTGAGATAGGGCCGCTCCTGGTCGTCGGGCCCGCCGTGCACGCTGACGATCACCGGCGCGCGATGCTGCGGTGAAGCGCCGCGCGGCACGAACAGCAGAGCCGGAATCGAGCGCCCGTCGAAGCTCGGGTAGTGGATCGTGGTGGGAAGGACGTAGCTGTCCTCCGCCACGTCGCCCTGCGGGCTGAACGTGGCCCGCGTCGCCCGCGTCGTGCGCAGGTCGATCACCCACGCCTCGTCATCGTGCGCCGGTGTGCTCACGACGATCGCCAGCTTCGAGCCATCGGCGGAGAAATCCTGGGGCGGATTGATGCCGGCCGGGATCTCCGGCAGCTCGACGCGCCGCGCGGACCGCACGTCCCAAACGCCGGTGCGCTCGAAGCCATCGACGTTCTCCGCGAACGCGATCTGCGTGCCCTGCCGGTTCATGATGCCGTAGTCGACGTCGTGGGCGGTGGAGAACAGGACCTTGCGTGCGCCGGACGCGATGTCGACGGACTCGATGTGCATGAACTCGCTCTTGCTGTTGGTCCGGCAGTAGAGCGTGCGATCGTCGCCCGAGAAGCCGATGACGTGGAACCGCGACGTGTCCTGGTGCGCGGTGATCACGCGCGAGGTCTTCGCCTGGACGTCGACGAGGCGGATGTCGATGTCGGTGTTGGAGTGAAGCTCCTCGGCGGCGAGGAAGCGGCCGTCGTGCGAGGCCGCGATCACCCGCAGCAACGCCGGCTCCTCGGTCAGCCGCTCGGCGTGCTGCGTCGCCACGTCCATCACGTAGCAGTCGAAGTAGCGAGCGTCGCGGGCGTTCGAGGTGTAGAAGATCGACTTCCCGTCCGGCATCCAGCCGCCCAGCCGATGCTGCGACTCCGGCTCGCGCGTCAGGAGCGTGGTGTCGCCGCGGTCCGGGTCGATCGTGTAGAGCTGATACTTCTGGTCGCCGTTCCGGTCCGCCATCGCCAGCAGCGTCGATCCGGTCGGGGACCAGCGCGTGATCACGCCGCCACTGAAGTGCGTGACCCGCTTTGGCTCCCAGCGCGAGGTGGGCGTCACCCACGTCTGCCAGTCGCCGCTGGCATTGGTCGCGAACGCGAACCGGCTGCCGTCGGGCGCGAAGCTCGGGTCGTTGGCGCGCTTGATCGCCATGTACTGCTGGAGCGAGTAGGCGTGTGGCGCCGGAGCCGGCGCCGTCGCCAGGAGCGAGAGACAGAGCAGGGGGATGGTCATGGGGCTACGAATAACCGAGGTCGCACCCGCTGGCTAGAACCGGATGAACGCGCCCGGACGGGATTAGCGCGACGCGTGCCGGGCTCGATACTGGGAAGGCGTCACGCCCAGCCGCCGGCGCATGAGGCGCGCGAGGTGGCTCTGGTCCGCGAAGCCGCAGCGGAGCGCGATGTCGGCGATGCTGTCGCGCGTGGCGGCGAGCCAGCGGCAGGCATGGTCGAGCCGCAGTTCGCGGATCCGGTCGCCGACCGTCTGCCGCCGGTGCCGGCGGTAGGTCCGCGCCAGGTGCACCGGATGGACCCCCGCGTGCGCCGCGACCGTGGCGAGGCTTAGCGGGGCGTCGAAGCTCTCGCGCAGGAACTCGTCGACCCGATCGAGCCATCGCGGCTCGCCGGCGCTCGACGGGGTCGATCGGGCGAGGCCCGCGATCAGCTCCAGCACGAGCCCGTGGAGCGCGAGCGGCGTCACGTCGTCGGGTGCCCGCAGCTCCTCGAGCATCCGCCTGCACAGGTGGCGCAAGGGCTCGCGAGCTCCGGACGCGTTCGTCCCCGGAACCTCCAGCAAACCCGAATCATTCGATTCCACGCGCAGCAACTGGACCGGTCGGTCGTGGAACTGATTCGCATGGCGCTCCCCGGCCGGGTGGAGCAGCAGGGTCGAGGTATCGCAGCGCCGGGTGAGCCCCGCGAGCCGCTCCGTGTACGAGCCCGCACCCACGAACGAAAGGTAGGGCCGGGGGTGGACGTGCCACCCGAGCGTCGCGCCCGGCTCGTATGCCAAACTGGAGAAAGCCAGCCCGGCGACGTCGCGGCGGGCGAGCACGGTTCCTGCGCTGGGATTCATGAGGTGAAGGATAGCATCGCCACTCCAACCGCGGTCCAAGGTGCCCCATGGGAACAGACATACGAGCTTCGGTGTTCGTTGGAACCAGTCTCGATGGCTTCATCGCGCGGCCGAACGGGACGTTCGACTTCCTGCCCGACAGCCCTGAGCCACACGGCTACGAGGAGTTCTTCGCCACGGTCGACGCGCTGCTCATGGGCCGCAAGACCTACGAGACCGCACTCGCATTCGGGCAGTGGCCGTACGGAAGCAAGCCGGTCTTCGTCCTGAGCAGCCGGACGCTGGCGCAGGTTCCAGACGGCGCCGTGGTCGAGCGCGTCACCGGCACCCCGCAGGAGATCATGACGGGGCTCGCGGCGCGCGGGATCGAGCACGTCTACGTGGATGGCGGCCAGACCGTGCAGCAGTTCCTTCGCGCCGGCCTCATCGATCGGATCACGGTGACGCGAGTGCCGGTCTTGATCGGCTCCGGGATCTCGATCTTCGGCGAGTCGGACCGCGATGTTCCTCTGCAGCACATCGCAACCCATTCGTACCCCAGCGGCCTGGTGAAGAGCGAGTACGCGGTGCTGCCGCCCAGGCAGCACTGAGCAGGCCCTTTGGGGATCGAATCACGGCCGCGCGAGTATCGGTCCTCATCGGCCCCGCGATCCTCGGCCTTACGGCTTCCCGAGCGCTGGATCTCGTTGTACATTTGGCGCCCGCGAGGAT
>DATLUU010000006.1:0-3310 GCA_035577885.1 Verrucomicrobiia bacterium | reverse complement strand
GTTCAAGGCGCGCGGCCTGGCGCTGGGGGTGAACGGCGCGCGCGCCTGGGGCAGGAAGGGCATCGCGCTGCCGTCCGCCGGCAACGCCGGCAGCGCCGCCGCCGCGTATGCGGCCGCCGCCGGGCTGCCGTGCCGCGTCGCGATCCCGGACGACACGCCGGAGGCGAACGTGCTCGAGCTCGAGGGCTTCGGCGCCGAGGTGCGGCTCGTGCCCGGCACGATCGCCGAGTGCGGCCGCGTCGTGGCGCACTGGGCGCCCGCGCCCGAGTGGTGGAACGTGGCCACGTTCAAGGAGCCGTTCCGGCTCGAGGGCAAGAAGACGCTCGGCTACGAGATCGCCGAGCAGCTCGGCTGGGAGCTGCCGGACGCGATCCTCTACCCCACGGGCGGCGGCACCGGCCTGGTGGGCATGGCGAAGGCGTTCGACGAGATGCGCGAGCTGGGCTGGATCGCGGGCCAGGGCCCGCGGCTCGTGGCGGTGCAGGTGAGCGGCTGCGCCCCGGTGGTGCGCGCGCACGAGACGGGCGCCAGGAGCGCGGAGCCGTGGGCGAATGCGGCCACGGTGGCGAGCGGCCTGCGCGTGCCGGCGCCGTTCGCCGATACCCTGATCCTCGATGCCATCCGCCGCTCCGGGGGCACGGCCGTCGCCGTGAGCGAGGAGTCGATGCTGGACGCCATGCTCGAGCTGGCGAGCCTCGAAGGCTGCTTCGCCTGCCCTGAGGGCGGCGCCACGCTCGCGGCGCTCCGCCAGCTCGTCACCAGCGGCGAGATCGCGCACGACGCGCGCGTGGTGATCTACGACACCGGCAGCGGCCTCAAGTACCCGGAGGCGTGGCGCGCGGCGCTGGCACGGCGCGCACGGAAGGCGGTGCACGCATGAGGCTCGCGCTCGGCTTGGCACTCCTGCTCGCGGTCGTGGCGGCGAAGCCGCGCCCGGGGACGAGCGCTGCGCCGGCGCAGGTGTTGAGCGTCAAGCTCACCGGCGTCGTCTCGCCGCTCATGGACGACATCCTCGGCGAGGCGCTCGACCGCGCGCGCGACGGCGGCTACAGGGCGCTCGTGGTCGAGCTGGACACGCCCGGCGGCCTGGAGAGCAGCATGCGCGACATGGTGTCGCGCGAGTTCACGGCGCCGGTGCCGGTGATCGTGTGGGTGACGCCGTCCGGCGGCCACGCCGCCTCGGCCGGCGTGTTCATCACCATGGCCGCGGACGTCGCGGCGATGTCGCCGGGCACCAACATCGGTGCCGCGACGCCGATCAGCCTCCAGGGCCCCATGGACTCGACGCTGGCGAGGAAGGCGGCGAACGACGCCGCCGCGTTCGCACGCACCGTGGCCGAGCACCGCCGCCGCAGCATCACCTGGGCGGAGAAGGCGGTGCGCGAAGCCGTGGCGGCGAGCGAGCGCGAGGCGGTGGAGCAGGGGATCGTGGACTTCGTCGCCGCCACGCCGGCGGAGCTGCTGGAGAAGGCGGACGGCCGCTGGATGCGGCGTGCCGCCGACTCGACGCTCATCCACGTCGCGGGCGCGGTCGTGGTGCGGATGCAGCCCTCGCTCCGCCACCGGCTGCTGGCGCCGCTCGTGGACCCGAACGTCGCCTACCTGCTGCTGATGCTCGGCTTCTACGGCATCCTGTTCGAGCTCCAGAACCCGGGCGCGATCCTGCCCGGCGTCGCGGGCGCGATCTTCCTCCTGCTCGCGTTCTTCGCGCTCTCGGCGCTGCCGGTCAACGCCGCCGGCCTGGCGCTGCTGATCCTCGGCGTCGGCTTCCTCGTCGCCGAGATCAAGGTGCACAGCCACGGGCTCCTGACCGTGGGCGGCGCGATCGCGATGGCGATCGGCGGCCTGATGTTGTTCGACGACCGCGCCGTGCACGTGGCCTGGCCGCTCGTGCTCGCCACCACCGCGGTGACGGTGGCGTTCTTCGCCGCGCTCATCACGCTCGCGATCCGCGGTCGCCGCGGTCCGCGCGCGTCCGGCGTCGCGGCGATCCTCGGGCGGCGCGCGCAGGTGATCGAGCGGCTGGGCCCGCGCGGGCGCGTGCGACTGGACGCCGAGGTGTGGAATGCGGAAGCTGCCGCCGCGATCGAAGTGGGCGCCGAGGTCGTGGTGACCGGCGTCGAGGGACTCACGCTGCGGGTGCGCCCCGCGGCACGGGAGGCTTGACATGGGACCGCTGGGAGCCTTGCTGATGCCATTCCTGATCTTCGTCGGATTCGCGGTGCTCTTGATCCTGGTCAACTCGATCAAGGTGGTGCGCGAATACGAACGCCTGGTGGTGTTCCGGCTCGGCCTGCTGGTGGGCGAGCGCGGCCCGGGCCTGATCCTCCTCATCCCCATCCTCGAGCGCGCGGTGAAGGTGGGCCTGCGCACGGTGACGATGGACGTGCCGGCGCAGGACGTGATCACCAAGGACAACGTCTCGGTGAAGGTGAACGCGGTGATCTACTTCCGGGTCGTGGACGCGCCGCGCGCCATCGTGCAGGTGGAGAATTACCTGTACGCCACGAGCCAGATCGCGCAGACGACGCTGCGCTCGATCCTCGGCGAGCAGGAGCTGGACGAGCTCTTGAGCGAGCGCGAGCGGCTGAACCAGGCGCTGCAGCAGGTGATCGACCGCCAGACCGAGCCCTGGGGCGTCAAGGTGAGCACGGTCGAGGTGAAGAACGTCGACCTGCCGCAGGAGATGCAGCGCGCCATGGCGCGCCAGGCCGAGGCCGAGCGCGAGCGCCGCGCCAAGGTGATCGCGGCCGAGGGCGAGTACCAGGCCTCGGCGCGCCTGGCCGAGGCGGCGGCGGTGATCGGCAGGGAGCCGGCGGCGATGCAGCTCCGCTACCTGCAGACGCTGGCCGAGATCGCCACCGAGAACAACAGCACCACGATCTTCCCGGTACCGATCGACATCCTCAAGGCGCTGAGCGGCGGCTGGGAAAGGAAGAGCTGAAGCACCGTGGCTGACGCGCGCGCCGGACCGCCGCTCGCAGTCGGCGTGACCGGCGCGAGCGGGTTCCTGGGTGGCGCGCTGTCCGCGGTGCTCGCCTCGGGCGGCGCCTTCGTGCACCGGTTCGTGCGCGGCCGCGCGGCGGCGCCGGGCGAGATCGCGTGGGACCCGGCGCGCGGCGTGCTCGATCCCGCGGCGCTCGAAGGGCTCGACGCGGTCGTCCACTTCTCCGGCGCGAGCCTGGCCTCGGGGCGCTGGACCGAGGCACGGAAGCGCGAGCTCAGGGAGAGCCGCGTCGGCTCCACGCGCACGCTCGCCATGGCGATCGCGGCGTGCCGGGTGCCGCCGCGCGTGCTGGTGAGCGGCTCC
>DATLUU010000005.1:0-4789 GCA_035577885.1 Verrucomicrobiia bacterium | reverse complement strand
CGTTCACCTGGCGCGGGCTCGGTGCGCGCCAGATCCACTCGGCCATGTGCTCGAGCGGCACGCCCATGGCATGCGCCGTGTTGCGTCCGAGGTGCTGGTCGGGGAAGAACAGCACGCGGGGCTTCCGCGCCCACGCCCACTCCAGCGCCGCGCGCGCGTTGCTCGACGTGCACACCACGCCGCCGCGCGCGCCGCAGAACGCCTTCAACGCCGCACTCGAGTTCATGTACGTGATCGGCGTGAACGTGTCGCCGTGCTCCGCCACGAGCTGGTCCCAGGCGTCCTCGACGTCGTCGAGCGACGCCATGTCCGCCATGGAGCAGCCGGCCCTCACGTCCGGCAGGATCACGGTCTGGTGAGGCTGGGCCAGCACGTCGGCCGACTCGGCCATGAAGTGCACGCCGCAGAACACGATGAAACGGGCCTCGGCCTGCGCGGCGGCGAGCTGCGAGAGCTTGAACGAGTCGCCGCGGAAGTCCGCGAACTCGATGATGCCCTCGCGCTGGTAGTGGTGACCGAGGATCACCGTGCGCCTGCCGAGCGCGCGTTTCGCCGCCCAGGTCCTCGAGCGGATCGTCTCCGCGTCGAGCGCCACGAAATCGGCGAACGGTCTTGGCCCCACGAGCGGGGCCCCAGCGACCAGCGTCATCTCACTCCAGCCCGGCTTCCTTGATCTGCTGCCGGCCGGCGAAGCCGTCCTCGAGCGTGTGCCAGTGCGAGACCTCGGCCTCGCTCACCTGCCAGCACAGGAACACGAGCCGGTCGCCCATGAGCGAGTAGAAGTCGACGAGGCCGCGATCGACGTCCTTCACCAGCAAGCCCTTCGCGTGCAGCTCCTGCACGCCCTTGCCGATCGACTCGCCGAGGCGGCGGCGCTTCTCTTCGAGCGAGCGCAGCTCGAGCGTGTCGGGATTGTCGGGCGCGGCGCCGGCAGTGGCCACGAGCAGGATGCCCATGCGCTGCTCCAGCGCGTCGAACTCGCGCTTCCGCATCACCAGCCGCTCGAGCCGCGGCCGGATCTCGGCCGCGAGCTTGTTCGCATCCTCGACCGTGAACAGTTCGATACGCACGAATGCTCCCCTGCCGACGAGTCCCTAGTGGGTCTCGAACGACTTGCCGCAGCCGCACGAGCGGACCGCGTTCGGGTTGCGGATCGCGAACCCGGTGGCCTGCAACGTCTCGATCCAGTCGACCTCGACGCCCTTCAACACCGGCGCGCTGTCGGCATCGACGAATACCTTCACGCCGCCGAACTCGCCCACCCAGTCCCCGGGGCGCTCCGACTCGGCGAATGACATCCCGTACGAATAACCCGAACAGCCGCCCTGCTGAACGCTCAAACGCAGGCCCACGACGGGCTGCGGCTGCTGCGCCAGCAGCTCGCTGAGCTTCCTGCTGGCGGTCTCGGTCAACGTCACCATGGAAACGCTCCTTGGATCGGGCGCGGGAGGTCTCCCGCGGCCCACTGCTTGGATGTATCGGCCATCCGCGCGATGCCCGCCACGGTCCAGACCTCCCCCGAAGCATGCTCCTCGACGCGCTGAAATCCCAGTCTCGCCGCGAGCTCGGCGGTCACGGCCGAGCGAACCTCGGTCAGTGACGGTGAACGCTCGCCCAGGCGCTCGGCCATCGACGTCATCCGGATGTCGTGGTAGCCGCAGGGGTGGATGAGCGCGAAATCGTCGAGCGTGTTCGCGACGTTGAGCGCGAACCCGTGGTAGCCGATCCAGCGGCGCACGGCGACGCCGATGGAAGCGATCTTCTCCGTGCTCGAGAGCCACACGCCGGTGCGACCCGGCACGCGCCGGCCCTCGAGTCCGTAGCGCGCGAGCGCGGCGATCAGCGCGTCCTCGAGCACCCGCAGCCATCGATGGAGATCGCGGTCCACGCGGTCCAGGTGCACGACCGGGTAGCCGACGAGCTGCCCCGGCCCGTGCCAGGTGACGTCCCCGCCGCGCGGCACTTCCACGACCTCGATCCCGAGGCGCGCGAGCGTGGCGGCGTCGGTGCGCACGTTGCCCTCGCTGGGACTCCTGCCCACCGTGAGCACGGGCTCGTGGTCGGGATAGAGCAGCCAGTCGCCGGTCTCGCCGGCGGCGCGGGCAGCGACCAACGCGTCCATGAGCGCGAGCCCGTCGCGGTAGCGCGTGGGGCCGAGCGCGGACGTATGCAGCGTATCGTTCATCACGTGTGGAACCACAGCAGCTCGGGCTTCTCCAGCAGCTCGCAGACGCGGCGCAGGAACTTGACCGCCAGCTCGCCGTCCACGACGCGGTGATCGAAGCCGATCGCCGCGTTCATCATCGGCGCGACCACGATCTGGCCGTTCCGCACGATCGGCCGCTCGACGATCTTGTGCACGCCCATGATCGCCACCTCGGGCACGTTGATCACCGGCGACGAGTTGATGGCGCCGAAGACGCCTGCATTCGTGATCGAGAACGTGCCGCCCTGGATGTCGTCCGGGTTCAATCGGTCGGCACGGGCGCGCGCGGCGAGGTCGTTCACCTCGTGCGCGAGCTGGACCAGGTTCTTGCGGTCGCAGTCCTTCAGGTTCGGCACGATGAGCCCCTTGTCGTCGCGGCCCACCGCCATGCCGATGTTGTAATAGTGCTTCACGATCATGGCGTCGCCCTGCGGCGACACAGAGCCGTTCACCCACGGGAACTCTTTCAGCGCGAACACGGCCGCCTTGATGAAGAACGGCATGTACGTGAGCTTGAGGCCCTGGGCCTCGAGCTTGGGCGCCCACTCCTTCCGCAGCGCCACGATCGCGCTCATGTCGCACTCGTCGAAGCAGTGCGTGTGCGCAGCCGTGTGCTTGGCCTTGATCATGTTCTCGGCGATGACCTTGCGCACGCGCGAGAACGGGATCGTGGTCTCGCGCGGGCCCGCGGCGCCGCCGCCGACCGCGGCCGGCTGGAGGAACGAGGGGAGCGGAGCCGCCGCGACCGGCGCGGCCGAGCGCGCGGCCGTGGGCATGGGCGCGGACGGCAGGCTCGCCGGCGCCGCGCCGCGCCGCTTGAGGTAATCGAGGAGATCGTCGCGGGTCACGCGACCGGCGACGCCCGAGCCGGCGATCGCGCCCAGCTCGGTCATCGACACGTTCTGCTCGCGCATGATCTTCCGCACCGCGGGCGAGAGATTGCGGCCCTCGCCGGACTCGATCGTCTGCGCATTGCCGTTGGGAAGAGCCGTGTTCGGAGTCGAAGCGAACGTCGCCACCGGTGCAGGTGCGGGTGCCGCGGCGGGCCTCGACGGAGCGGCCGGCGCGGGCGCTGCGGCGGGCTTGGAGGCGCTCACGGCCGCAGCAGCCTTCGCGGCCGCCGCTGCGACCGGCGCCGCGGTCGCTTCACCCATGGCGCCGATCTGGCCGATCTCGGTGCCGACGAGCACCGTGGTGCCCTCGGGCACGCTGATGCTCGACAGCGTGCCATCCGCCGGGGACGGGATCTCGACGTTGATCTTGTCGGTCTGGATCTCCACCAGCGGCTCTTCCTTGCGCACCTTGTCGCCCACGGCCTTGAGCCACTTGGCCACCGTGCCCTCGGCGACGCTCTCGCCGAGCTGCGGCACCACGATCGAGATCGCCATCACTTCCCTCCTTCACCTCACAAACATCGCAACGTCCATCGCTTCCGCGGCGCCCACGTGGGGGTGGGCCCTGGCCGGCGCCTTCGGGCGCCGGCTAGCCGCAGGCTGCTTTTCGTTTCTCCAGGCGGAGCCGCCGGCGCTCGAGCGCCTGTGCGTGCTCCGCGCGTTCCTCGTCCGTCATCAGTTCCAGCCGCGGCACCGGGGTGGGCCGCTTCGTCTCGGGGTCGAGCGCCACGAACGTCACGAACGCCGTGGCCGTCGTCCTGCGCTCGCCCGTCAACAGGTCCTCGGACTGCACGTCGACCCGGATCTCCATGCTACTGCGGTCCACGAGCGTCAGCTTGGCCTTGAACAGCGCCAGCTGACCGATCTGGATCGGAGCGAGGAACGCCATCTCGTCGATCGCCGCGGTGACGACCGGGCGCCGGCTGTGGCGGTTCGCCACCAGCGCCGCCGCCATGTCGATCCAGTGGAGCACCATCCCGCCCAGCACCGAGCCATGGACGTTGGCGTGCTGGGGAAGCACCAGCTGGGGCATCTCGACGGCCGTGTCGCGGACGCACCGGCTCGCCGGGATGGACTGTGGGGTCACGGAAATGGCGTTCTCCGGGTTGCAAAGTCGTAGGGCAGGCGGCTGTGGAACGGATGCGGCGCCGCCGGAGAGGGTTCCCAAGGGTGCTCCAAACGCATTCCACCGCATCATAGGGAGGCGCGAAACGCCCCGCAACATGCGGGTCCGACGCAATTCTCCCGACGGATAGCGGGCCGCCCGGCCGCCCGGCGACGCCGCCGGGGCTCCCCCACGATCGACACGCGAACGGCCGGCCGCCCGATTGGGCGACCGGCCGTTGCGCTGATGCCGGGACTAGCTACGGATCACTGTCCGAGGAACACCGTACGCAGCGACGTCTCGGCGCCGTTCGCCTTCATGCGGGCGAAGTAGACGCCGGCGCTCGCCGTGCGGCCGTCGGACATCTCTCCCGACCACTGCCGCTGGTAACTGCCGGCCGGGAGCCTGCCACTGGCGATCGATGCCACCTGGCGTCCGGCGACATCGAAGATGCCGATGTCCACGTCCGCGTCCTGCGGCAGGTTGAACGAGAACAACGCGTGGCGTGCCGGGTTCGGCGCGACGCTGAACGACAGGCGGCCGAACCCGGCACGCCACGCGTTGTTCTCGTTCAACCTGCCGCAG
>DATLUU010000004.1:0-2004 GCA_035577885.1 Verrucomicrobiia bacterium | reverse complement strand
GACGGGCGCTCCGCGGTGCACCTCCACGTCGGCGTGGGCGACGCGACGGTGCGGCTGGACTAGCGAGGCTTGAGCGCCGGCGACGGGCTCGGCACGAGATCGATCAGCTGCGCGGCGCGGCCGGACTCCGGCCAGCGTTGGACGATCGCGCGCGCCTGGTCCGTGACGCCGGCGATGTCTCCGAGACCCGCGAGCGCAACGCCCAGTCGCCAGCGGATCTCGGGGTTGTCGACGCCCAGCGCGAGCAGGCGCTCGCACGTCGCCCGCGCGTCCGCCCAGCGCTCGCCGCGCAGGTAGTCGACGGAGAGCGAGTCCAGCGCCACCGTGCCGCGACCCAAGTCGGTCAGGTGGCCGTCGTTGGCGAAACGGAACGTGCGCGCACGCGCCCATTCCGGCGGGAGCCCGTCGCCAATGCCGAGCACGGTCACGCCCGGTCGCAAGAGCGGCACCGCGCGGCCATCGTGGATGGCGACGACGAACGGGATGTAGGCGTGGGCGCCGAAGCCGCTGCCGGCGGGCCGCGCCTGGTTCGTGGTGGGATCGACCGACTGCATCGGGTAGGGGTTCACGAGCACGATCGTGTCGCCGCGCGTGACGCCTGCAGCCCCGAGATCGCCGACCGCGTTGCGCAACAGCTCGCTCTCGCGCGCGACGCGGTCCACGAGCACGCCGGCGCCGAGCAGCGTGCCGCGCGTGCGCACCTGCATCGCCTCATTGGCGACGTCGGCCGCGAGGGCGAGAGCGAGGATCGCGGGCGCGGCACGCGGTGCCAGCCAGGTGACGCTCGTGACGAGCAGCCCGCCGACCGCGAGCGCCACGCCCGCGAACGGCGCCACCAGGTAGTAGAGATAGGTGTGGTTCGCGAGCGGCACGACCGGCGCGAGCATCAGCAGGAACCAGGCCAGGCCTGCGGTGACCGGACGGACGCTGGCGCGGCGCTCGCTCCATGCGGCAAGGCACCACACCACGAGCACCACCAGGCCCACCGGCGCGAGCGCCGGCTGGAGCGTGGCGCTCCGGTCGCGCACCGGATCGAAGATGCGCACGACCCAGGCGCAATAGGTGAGCAGGTTCTCCAGCCAGACGAGCGGCGTGGCGCCAAACGCATAGGCCTCGCCGGCGAGCGGCGGCGCGACACGCCACGCGACGATCACCGCCGCGGCCGCAAGCGCTCCGAGCAGGCCGATCTCGCGCAGCGCGCCACGGCCCTCGCCGCGGCCGAGCCCCAGCCGGTCGAGCGCCCACACCGCGAACGGCAACAGCATCGCGGACTCCTTGGAGGCGACCGTCGCGATCGCACTGGCACCCGCGAGCCAGGCGAGCGCGGGTCGCGTGCGCCTGCGGCATTCCAGGTGGAGCACGAGTGTCAGCAGCGCGAACGCCGCCGCCATCACCTCGCCGAGGCCGGATGCCCAATGCGTGCTCGTGTACGCAACCGCTGTCGCTCCCGCGAGCACCCCCGCGACCAGTGCGGGCCAGCGCCCGAGTCCAGCCAGGAGCGCCACGCGGGCGACGAGCAGCGCCGAGGCCGCGTGCAGCAGCCATGCGAGAAGAAGGTGCGGCAGGGGATGCACGCCGAAGATCGCGGTGAACGCCTCCCAGCGGAGTCGGCCAGGGAGCGGTCGCGACCAGCCCCAGGGCGTGAGGGAGAGCCCGCGCACGCGGGCGAGGAACTCGAGATCGTCGGCGGCGAAGAACCCGAACACGCCCGCGCCGTGCACGATCGCGGCCGCGATCGGCGGCGCCGCGAGCACGAGCCACGCCGGCGGCTCCCACGCGGGCGGCGGCTTTCGCCGGGGGCTGACCGGTACGGGGCGGGCCTTGGGCACGGTCGTATGGCGCGCGGGGCGGCGCCCCGGCCGCCTAGGCTCCGTTTGAGAACGCCACGCGAGCGCGTTGGGGGCGCCGGCGGGCCATCCGCAAGGAGCGCCGACGAGACAGTGTTCGAGCACACGTCGAGGAGGTGCGACGCGGCGGATGGCCCGCCGCCGCCCCCAACCCGAA
>DATLUU010000003.1:0-2163 GCA_035577885.1 Verrucomicrobiia bacterium | reverse complement strand
GAGGATCCAGCTCGCGGCCCCGTGACGGTCGGCCACGACGGCCGTGGGCAGCGCCGACCACTCGAGCAGCGTCGGCACCAGCAGCGCGATGATGAGCCCGTAGTTGAGCGTGAGGAACACGTGCATGACGCGCTCGTTCTGCGGCAGCACGCGCGTACGGTTCTCCACCAGCTCGTCGGTGGCGGTGATGGCCACCTCGAGCAGCAGCAACGACCCGATCACGAGCGCGAGGGCGCCCTGCCATGCGTACCACCCGAGCGCGATGAAGAGCGCGCCGTAGGTGGCCTCGCGCACGGCGTGCAGCCCGATCTCGCGGCGTGCCGCGGCGCGCCGGGGCAGCTTCTCGATCCACTCGTGGTTCACGAGCGTGTCCAGGCCGCCGATGACGCCCTGCAGCACGAGCAGGTCCGCCACCAGCGCGGCGCTCAAGGTGCGGCGGCCTCCGTCGCCGGCGTTGCGGCATCGCGCGGGACGAGCGCACGGTAGGCCTCGAGCGTCTCGCCCGCAAGCGGCTTCACCATCACGCGCAGCGTGTGCCGCAGGAGCCCGATCTCGTAGTCGCGCCGCTCGATCACGTCGATGTAACCCACCTTGGTCCAGAAGCCTTCGGCGCGCACGTTGCCGCGCACGACACCGAGGCGCAGCCAACGCGCGCCCTGCGTGCGCATCCAGGCCTCGAGATGGGCATACAGGGCGGCACCCACGCCGGTGCCGTGCAGCCGTTCGCCGACCGCGAAGAAACCGACGTGCCAGATGCCCGGCGCGAACAGGTCCTGCAGCACGTCGGCGCAGGCCACCAGCATGCCGTCGCGAGCGCGGAAGCCGATCATCCACTTGCGCGTGAAGGGCCAGCCGTCGGGCGGAAGCTGGGCGAAATCACGCGCGGCCTCGTCGGGCGCGGGCGGTGCCCCCATCACCAGCGCGAAGTAGGCCGGGTTCTGCTCGTAGAAGCGTTGCAGCCCGGGGATGTCGCGCTGCTCGAGCTCGACGGCAGCGAAATTGCCGCAGCGAAAGAGCGGGACAGCGCTCATGCCGTTTTCGCCCTGGCCTGCACGTAGATGTGGGGCGGCGGCTCGGGGAAGTACTTGAGCAGCGCCCCCGTGAGCCAGCCTTCCTCGCGCAGCTCTTTCGAGCGGTACCAGTAACCGCCGGACTGCGAGCGCAGCCACTCGAGGTGCACCTGGTAACCGGGGAAGGGCGCGGCCGAAAAAAGCAGCACGAAGCCGTGGTCGGCATCGGGGACCCCGCGCACCAGCTTCTCGATCATCACGTCGGCGCCGCTCACGAAGGGCTCCTGGTGCAGGTCCACGGCAGCGTCGCTGAAGACCCACAGGCCGTGGTAGCGGAAGGGCTCGATCGAGTGGATGGGCTCGTCCACGCCGGCCTCATGCGGCCGCCGGCCGGTGCCTGATCTCCTGCTCGATCAGCTCGATGAGCACCTCGAAGTCCGCCGGCTTGGTGAAGTGGTGGTCGAACCCCGCCTCCCGCGCACGGCGGCGGTCGTCATCCTGTCCCCAGCCGGTGATCGCCACGAGCAGCACCTTGTTGCCCTGCGTGCCGCGGATGTGGCGCGCGATGTCGTAACCCGACAGCCGCGGCAGGCCGATGTCCAGGAGCGCCACCGCCGGACGGAACTCGTCGGCGGCCTCGATCGCTTCGGGGCCGTCGTAGGCGACGCGCACCTCGTACCCCATCACCCCCAGCAGAGTGGCGAGGCTGTCGGCGGCATCCTCGTTGTCGTCGACGACGAGGACACGGCAATCGGTTCCAGGGCTGGCTTGCATTCCGGAAAACTCTACTCGCGTTCGCCGTTGGGGCTGACAGCAGGCAGGGCGGCCATCGTACAACGAACCGGGGAAGGCGGCCCTCAGCGGATCTGCGCCAGCAGGCGCTCGATCGCGTCCTCACCCTGACGGACGTATGCACCGGCGAAAAGGTTCGCGTGATTGAGCACGTGGTACAGGTTGTAGAAATCGCGTCGCACGCCATAGTCGGCCGGGAGCGGCCACGCCTCGCGGTAGGCCGCCATGAGCTCGCGCGGAAATCCGCCGAAGAGCTCGGTCATCGCGACGTCCGCCTCGCGGTCGCCCACGTACGCGGCCGGATCGAAGAGCACCGGCGTGCCATCCGCGAGCGCCGCGGCGTTGCCGCTCCAGAGGTCGC
>DATLUU010000002.1:0-3880 GCA_035577885.1 Verrucomicrobiia bacterium | reverse complement strand
CGCGCACGGCTGCCAGCTGCTCACGATCGGCCAGTACCTGAGGCCCTCGAAGATGCACCTGCCGGTCGTCGAGTACGTGCACCCGGACCGCTTCGCCGCCTGGCGCGACGAGGCGCTGGCGCTGGGCTTCGAGAGCGTGGCCAGCGGCCCGCTCGTGCGCTCCAGCTACCACGCCGACCTGCTCGCCGGCACCGTGAAGCCCGGCGAGGCGAGCAAGGCGAGCTAGTCGCGGGCTACCGGTACAGCGACTTCACCGCGCCCCAGGTACTGCGCCGTGATGCGGTGGCGAGTGTGGTCGCGCAATCGAATTGCGTCGTGCAGTTGAACGTCCCGCTGCATTGGTTCACGAGGTTCACGAGCTGGCCGCTCTGCCAATTCACGATCTGGCTGCTGGCGTCGTTGGCGCCGCGCGTGAACAGGCGATTGTTGGCGAGCACCGGCGTCGTGATGTTCAGCGACGTGAACAGTATGCAGACGGGTGTGCCGCAGCCGCCGCAGGACCCGGTGCCCACGGTCTTCGCATGGTCGATGCGCAGCTCGCCCACGACGTACTCCGTACTCGGATCGAGCTGGGCCAGCAGAGACGGTGGCACGGCGGATGCGTTGAGGACCACGGCGCTCCCGGGCCCGATCTCGTCGACGCGGTAGGCGGCGAGCCCCCCGCTCTCATGTCCCGCGCCCCAGTCCACGCAGCTCGCCAGAGGGTTCACGGGGGATACGAGGAAGCTGAGCGACGACGGCCGGCAGCCGTCGACGGTGCCGACCGGGCTCGACCTGAACGACCACCAGGCCGGCAACGTGGGCGCGCTGGCCTTGAGCGAGATGCGGACCTCCATCCCGCTGACGTCGAGCATGCCCGTGTCGAGCTGCACCGACAGCACCGCCAGCTCGGAGCCGGTGTTCGTGTCGCAGGCGAATGCCTTGTTCATCGCGCCGCCGTCGGCGTAGCAGTTGTCCCAGCGGATGTTGATACCGGGGAGCGTGGGGGCGGCAAGCGCGGCGGAGGCGACCAGGGTGGCGGCGACCAGCGCCAGGAGCGATGTGATGGTTGGGTGGCGGAACATACGGGACCTCCCCCGGTACGGTGTCGGACGAGCCCCATCCTGCCACCATCCCGACGGGTCGGGGAGTGCTCCATTCTGACCGGTCGGGCCGGCACCGAGGCGGTCCAATCGTGCCATGCCGCGTCCGCTGAAACGCGTGTCAACGCGCACAACGGACGCCCGCATGCGAGCGGTCGAGGCTCTACCGGTAGAGCGACTTCACGGCGCCCCAGGTGGAGCGGCGGCCGGAGGTCGGCCCGGCGAGCACGCAGCCGAATGCCGTGTACTGCCGGGCGCAGAACGGCACCGACGGGTCGCACTCGTGGTGCACGTCGATGGGATACCCGTTCTGCCACGTCACGTACTGGCTGCCCAGGAAGTTGGCTCCGCGCTCGAGATGGATCGCGGCCATGCTCTGGCCCTGCTGGAACAGCGACACGCGCGAGAGGAAGATGCACACGGGCTCGTTGCACCCGGTGCAGGCGCCCGTGCCCACGGTCTTCGCGTGGTCGATCGTGAGACGGAACACGAAGTACTCCGTTCCCGGCGAGAGCGTCCCCAGGTGGTCGATGCTGACTGCGACCGCGCCGGTCACGCGCGCCGAAGCCGGACCCTGCGGGCCGGCGGAATACGTGCCCAATCCGCCGCCGTAAGGACCCGCAGACCAAGGCACACAGGCGCTCGAAGGCGGGTACTGGAAGGGGTCGAGGTCGAGCGACGTCGACCGGCAGCCACCCGAGCGGGCCAGCGACCACCACGCCGGCAGCGCCGGCGACGCGGCGACGATATCCACCACGAACTGGATCGAGTTCACCCGCGTGATCGTCTGGTCGAGCTCGATCGATCCCACGAGCTGCTCGCCGAGCACATTGCTGTCGCACGCGAAGGCCTTGTTCCACGCGCCGCCATCGCCGTAACAATTGTCCCAGCGCAGGTTCACGCCGGGCTCGCTCGTTCCGGCAACGACGGGCGCGGCAAGGCTGAGCGCCAGACCGACCAGGAAGGGAACGAGCAGGCGGGCTCCGGCGAGCGCGGGTCGCATCCGGGACCTCCCATATGGAGTCAGTGTTGCCCCGGCCTCGCCGCGCGACGTCATCGGTAGAGCGACTTCACCGCGCCCCACGTGGAACTCCGTGCGGACGTCGGAGGGGCCAGGACGCAATCGAACGTGGGGAAGCATCCCACGAGGCCGCAGTTCGAGGCCAGGTTCCTCACCAGGCCGTCCTGCCAGGTCACGATCTGACTGGCGACATCGTTGGCGCCGGTGGTGAGCCTGACATTGTTCGCCACGACAGGCGTGGTGACGTTGATCGAGGTGAGGTAGATGCAGACGGGCTCGGTGCAGCCGGCGCATGCGCCTGTTCCCGTGGTCTTCAGGTTGTTGATGCGCAGGCGCCCGGAGATGTACTCGACGCCCGGGTCCAGCGCCGCGAGCGCTGTGCTCGGCACCGCGACCGCGGCCTTCAGCAGGGCGCCGTTGGGGCCAGGCGAGCCGATCTGGTAGGCACCGATGCCCCCGACGGCCTGACCTCCCGACCACTCGGTACAGTTGACCTCGCTTCCGACCGCTCCGACGGTGAATGCCAGCGAGTTCAAACGGCATGTACCCGCGTTCTTGAACGCCCACCAGGCGGGGAGCGTCGCGCTCGCCGAGCGGATGTCCACGACGATCTCCTGTCCCGAGACGTCCAGCATCGGTTCGGCGAGCACGAACGACACCACGAGTTGCTCCTGGCCGGCGTTCGTATTGCAGGCGAAGGTCTTGTTCATGAGTCCGCCGTCGTCGAAGCAGTTGTCCCAGCGGATGTTCACGCCGGGCGGGGTCGTCGCGGCGAACGCGGGGCTGGCGAGGGCGAGTGTGACGAGCGCGACGAGCGTGGCGCGTGTGCGAGTGCGCGGGGTCGTGGTGGCGATCTCCTCGGGGATTTGCGTCAGGGCGCTCCCGGCGAGGCGTCCAGGCGAACGAACGATGTGACGATCCGCGCTCCTCCAGCGTCGAGATACGCGAAGTATGCCCCAGGATGGGCGCGGGCCTTCACTGCAAATCGTACGATGGCGACTTCCGGCGACCCCGATCCCGCGCCGGACGCCGTTCCGACCCTGCGCCCGGCGGCATCCACCAGCGTGAGCCGCCACGATGTGCCGGCCGGTGCGGTCACGGTGAACGACGTTCGCCCGGCCGAGGGGTTGGGGGTGACCGAGAGCCTCACCCCCGCCGCGGCCCCGCCCGGCTGCGGCACACCCAAAGTGCCCGGGATCGTGTACCACGGCGCCGTCGCCGCATCGCGCCGCGCGAACGCGAGCAGGCTGTCGGCCACCTTCGCACGGCCGGTCGTGGACGGGTGGGTGCCGTCGCTCGAGTTGAGCTCGCTGCACGCCCAGGTGAGGCCGTCGGAGCGCGGGTTCAAGCCGTCGGCCCAGAGGTACGGCCCCCACGACAGCCACGGCGCCACCACCGCGCCGTTGGCAGGGTCGTAGTTGAGCGCCGGGTCGCCTGCGAGTTGCTGCGCGATGACGCGCTTGATCGCGAACGCGTTCTCGTAGGCGTAGGGCTCGGGATTGAGCGTGGTGCTGGCGTAGCCGGCGTAGATGCGGCTCGTGAAGAACACCTGCTTCAGGTTCGGGAGCTTCTGCTCGAGGATCTGGACGATCCGGAAGAACTGCGCCGCGAGCGTGTCGGTGGTGACCTCGAACGTGCCGGTCGGGTTGGCGTTCGCGTCCTTCAACCACACGACCTGCACCTGCTTCGGCGCCGAGCCATGGCCGCGGAGCCGCGTCGCCACCGAATCCCAGTAGGCCGACGTGGGCTGCGCCAGGATCTGCGCGGTCTGGCCGCC
>DATLUU010000001.1:0-3548 GCA_035577885.1 Verrucomicrobiia bacterium | reverse complement strand
CACAGGCTTCTTCCGCAACAAGGCGAAATCGATCCGCGAGGCGAGCGCCGACATCGTCGCCAAGCATGGCGGCCAGGTGCCGCGCACGCTCGAGGACCTGACCGCGCTCCGCGGCGTGGGGCGGAAGACCGCGAACGTGGTGCTCGGGAACGCCTACGGCGTCCCCGGCGTCGTCGTCGACACGCACGTGACGCGGCTCTCGCACCGGCTCGGGCTCACGAACGAGACCGACCCGGTGAAGATCGAGTTTGCGCTCATGCCGCTCGTGCCCCGCGAGCTGTGGACGCTGTTCTCGCACTGGCTGATCCTGCACGGCCGCGCCGTGTGCAACGCGCGGAAGCCGCTCTGCAGCCAGTGCCCGCTCGCGCCTCACTGCCCGAGGCTCGGCGTCACCGCGTCCGCATGAGACATCGGCCACTCGCGCTCGCGGTCGTGCTGCTGCTCGCGGCGTCGCGCGCGCACGCCGATCCGACCCAGCCGCTCGTGCTCTACGGCGACGAGAGCGCCGCCTCGACCGACGACGCGCGCGCGCTGTTCGTGAACCCGGCGGCCGTCGGCTGGCGCTATCCCTCGGAGCTGCTGCTGGCGTATGCGGACCGCCAGGATGGGGCGGGGCGCACGACCGGCGCCGCGACGTGGCGGCGGCTGGCGTTCGGCTTCACGCACCAGTCGGGCGTGGACGAGACCTACGGGCTTGGCTTCTCGCTCGGCGACGAGCGCTCGAGCCTCGGCTGGGTGACGAACCGCCGCGACGACCTCGCCGGCTCGCGCGAGCGCGACTACGACTCCAGCGTCGGCTGGCTGTCGCGGCCCTCGGCGTGGCTCAGCACCGGCGCCACCGTGGCGCACCTCTTCCAGCCCGACATCCGAGGCTTGCGGCTCAGGCGCGACTACACGCTCGCGGCCGGCATCCGCCCGCCCGCGCTCAAGCCCGCGCTGGCGTACGAGAACGGCTTCCGCTGGACGCTCACCGCCGACGCCTCGCTCGAGGAGGGCGCACCGCTCGCTGAGACGCGGCTCAAGTTCGGGACCACGATCGAGCCGTGGAACGGGTTCGTGATCGGGCTCTCGTTCGACAGCCAGCGCGCGTACCAGATGGGGTTCACGTTCCGCGGCGTCAACAGCTCGGCGCACGTCACCGGGCAGGTGGCCGATGTGCACCACACGCCGGACCCCGAGCGGAACTACGGCATCTACGCGGTCTCCGCGCACGAGGGCGAGGACCTGCCCATGGTGGTGCCGGCGAAGGCACGGCGTGTGGCGGTGATGAAGCTGCAATCCGCGCTCTCCGACGAGGCGGTGCCCGGCGGCTTGCTGGGCGGGGGTGGCGGGGCGCCGGCCGCGACCTACCACCGCCAGCTCGAGCGCGCGCTCGAGGACCCGCTCACGCGCGGCGTGTTCCTGGAGCTGGGCGGTGCTGCCGGCATGGCGCAGCTGGAGGAGCTGCGGCCGCGCATCAGCAAGCTCGAGCAGGCGGGGAAGCCGGTCGTCGCCTACATGGCCTACGACGGCGGGCGCGGCGACCTCTACCTGGCGAGCGCCGCGGCGCGTGTCTACGCCTCGCCCGCGGCCGAGTTCATGGGGCTCGGCCTGCGTGCCGAGCGTCGCTACTACCGGAAGGCGCTCGAGCGCTTCGGCATCCGCTTCGACCGCTCGAGCGTGGGCGAGTTCAAGAGCGCCTACCGCAACTACAGCGTCGACTCGACGCCGCCCGCCGACACCACCGTGATCAACCACATGCTCACGCAGCGCCAGGAGCTGCTGGTGAGCGCGCTGTCGAGCGGCCGTGCCGTGGCGCCCGAGAGGTTCGAGCACATCCTCGACGGCCGGCCGTACACGTCGCTCGCGCTCATGCGCGCGGGGCTCGTCGACTCGGTGCTGTGGCGCGAGGAAGCGTTCGCGGACCTCGGGCGGCTGACCGGCCTCGGCAAGAAGCCACGCGCCGTGGACCTCACCAAGGTGTCGCGGGCGCGCACCGCGTGGCGCGTGCCCACGCGCGTCGCCGTGGTCTACGCGAGCGGCGCGATCGTGAGCGGCAAGAGCACGCGCGACCTCCTGGACGGCGGCGTGATGGGGGACGCCACGGTCATCTCGCAGCTCGAACAGGCGTGCCGCGCCCCCGGCGTGCGCGCGGTGGTGCTGCGCATCGAGAGCCCGGGGGGCTCGGCGTCGGCCTCCTACACGATGGACCATGCGATCGAGCGCCTGCGCCAGGAGACCGGCAAGCCGATCGTGGTGTCGATGGGCTCGGTGGCGGCGAGCGGCGGCTACTTCATGGCGCTCCACGCCGACAAGATCTACGCCGACAAGCACACCGTGACCGGCTCGATCGGCGTGGTCTTCGTGAAGCCGTCGCTCGAAGGGGCCTACGCCAAGCTCGGCGTGCGCCAGGACGACTTCGACCGCGGTGAGTACATGCGCGGGCTGTCGCTCGCTCGCGACTGGCGCCCGCGCGAGCAGGCGGCGGCCGACAGCGCCATCCGGCGCACGTATCGCACGTTCGTGGACCGCGTGCGCGACGGGCGGAAGCTCGAGCCGTTCGAGGCGAACGCCTACGCGCTGGGGCGGGCATGGATGGGCGAGGACGCGGCGGACCGCAAGCTGATCGACGGCATCGGCGGACTGGAAGCGGCGATCGGCGAGGCGCGGCGGCTGGGCGGGGTCGCGGCGGACGAGAAGATCTCGCTGCTCGAGTTCCGCAGGCCGCTCGGGTCGTGGATCGAACGGCTGACGAGCGGCATGGTGCGGACGCAGCTCGACGATCTGCTGCGCCTGCCGGATCTCGACCAGGCGCAGGCGCGGGCCGACGACTGGGTGGAGGAGTTGGCGGATTAGATCCGCCTCGCAGCACTCGGTCGCTTACCGGTGTGCGGGCCTCAGTTCGCGGTCGGGCGAAGGTCTGAACGCAGCTGTCGTGCCCACGCGCTCGCGGGGTCCAACGCCAGATACTGGCGGGCGAGGTCGGTGGCTTCGCTTTCGCGGCCCACTTCGATGAGCAGGTGGGTGCGGTCGTAGAGGGCGTGGGGGTATTCGGGCTCGGTGGGGTCGACGGCAGCGAACTGGGCGATGGCGCGGAGCGTGAGCGCGCGGCGGAGCCAGACGTCACGCGTGCGCGCGGCGTCGAGCGCGAGCGCCATGCCCCAGCCGAGGCGGCCCTCGCCATAGTGCGGCGAGCGCTCGCAGGCCGCGCGGTAGTGCGTGGCGGCCGTGGTGTAGTCGTGGCGCGCGAGCGCCAGCGCGCCCAGCGCCGCGTGCACGCGCGGCTCGCCCGGATGCCGGAGCGCCCAGTGCGCGAGCGCCTTCTCCGCCTCGTGCATGCGCGCCAATGCTGTGGCGTCGTTCGCGTGGTTCGCGACGTCGCCGCCGAACGCCGCGGCGTGGAAACGCAGTTGGGGCGCGAGCACACCCAGCGAAGCGTCGGGCAGTCCCGTCGCCGCCAGCAGCGCCGCGTCCTCCGGCAGCCCCCGCGGATGATCCGGCCTGAGCCACGTCGCCACCGCCGCCACCGCGAGCAGCCCCACCATCAGCCCGAGGAAGATCAGCGCCGG